>NZ_JENA01000166.1 GCF_000586015.1 Candidatus Synechococcus spongiarum SH4
AGGGGCGCTCTCCTCCTTCCATGGACAGGAGGACACCCTCTCCCTGAATGGGAACGTAACCACCGCCCTGGTGGGAGCCGATTGGCGCACTGAGCAATGGCAAGCTGGCGCTGCCCTCTCCCATTCCTGGGGTGACGGCGGCTACGAGGGAGAGGGGGACAACGATGGTGGTGGCAAGATCAGCGCCACCATGACCGGCCTGTTCCCCTATGGCCGTTATGCCCTCACCCCCCGCCTCGGCGTCTGGGCCGTGGCCGGCTACGGCTGGGGACAACTCTCCCTCACACCCGATGGCGCCGAGAGGGAGTACCAGCCCGGCGCCACCATGGTGATGGGCGCAGTGGGCATCGACGGCCTGCTCATCGATGGGGGCGCCGATGGCTTCAGCCTCTCCACCACCACCGACCTGCTCACCCTCAAGACCACTACCGAGCAGACGGACAATCGCTCCTCTTCAGAGGGCAGTGTCTCCCGGCTGCGGATGGGGCTGGAGGCCACACGCCCTGTTCCCCTGCCCAATGACGCCTCCCTCCTCCCCTCCCTGGAGGTGGGTATCCGCCATGATGGCGGGGATGCAGAAAGCGGCTTCGGCCTGGAGGTGGGCGCCACCCTGGCATGGAATGATCCCCAACGGGGCATCAGTGCTGAACTGAAGGGCCGCTCCCTGCTCACCCACATGGACGAACACTTCCAAGAGCAGGGCCTCGCCCTCTCCTTCTCCTGGAATCCCGACCCATCCAATCGCGGCCCCTCCCTCTCCATGGGCCACACCATGGGCGACGCCGCATCCGGCATGGATGCCCTCCTTGATCCCACTGTCCTGGAGGGAGTTGGCGCATCCGCCGGCAACGGCCAGCAGTTCAAGGCACAACTGGCCTACGGCTTCCCTACCCACAACGACCGCCTCACCATGACCCCAGCCCTGGCAGTGGCACTCTCCCCCACCACCAGCACCTACTCCCTCCTCTGGTCCCTCGCTCCCTACTCCCCACACCAACCCCAGACCGAACCTTGGGAAATCGCCCTGGAGGCCGAACGCCAGGAAACCAACTCCCCAACATCCCCCGTGGTGCATTCCCTTGACCTCTCCTTCTCACTCCTCTTCTGAGTCCTGAATCAACCACTCCTTCCCCAGAACTGGGATGAGGAAGCGGCACAACGGTTCGCACGGGAAGGCGCTGTTTCCCCTGCTTCACTGATCCGACCCGGAATCCGGGTCAATCTAACCCCGCTGGTCCCCGTGGGCTATGGCTCTTCCCACAACAGCACACGGTTGCCTTCGGGATCCAGCAGCCATTGCTCCCGCCCGAAGGGTTCCTCCCGGAGAGGCTCCAGCACCTGGGCCCCCAGGGCCATGGCCCGTTGGCGCGTCTCCTCCAGACGGGTGCAACGGAGGCAGAGGGCCAGGCATCCCCCCTGCCGGGGTTGGGGGCGCTGGCGCGAGGGATGATACAGCACCATGTCCATCCCCGTGGGCAGACGGACCGTGACGGCTCCGGCAGCAGCAACGGTGAAGGACCCACCGGGGACAAGCCCCCCGTAGAAGTCAGCCAGGCGCCGGGGGTTCCGGCTGGCCAGCACCAGACAGCAGCGAGGCGCTACGCCCTCGGGCCGGATATGCTCAACCATGGGCAGTCCGTGGCGCCGGGGACGGCTGGCTTACACTGAAAACGGGCGTCACGAGACCTGATCGCGAAAACACATGGCAGCTTGCAAACGCATGAAGCCTGCTGAGAGAGCCCAACAACTCCAGCCTTCCCTCACTCTGGCCATCAGCGCCAAGGCCCGCCACCTGCAGCAGCAGGGGGAAGACATCTGCAGCCTCAGCACCGGTGAGCCGGATTTCCCCACTCCCCCCTTCATCCGCCGGGCGGCGGCAGCGGCCATGGAGGCCGGCCACACCCGCTACGGCCCGGCGGCAGGAGAGCCTTCCCTGCGGGAGGCCATCGCCAGCAAGCTGCAACGGGAGAACGGGCTGACCTACGGCCCGGAGGAAATCATGGTCAGCAACGGCGCCAAGCAGGCGTTGTACACCCTCTTTCAAGTGCTGCTGGATCCCGGTGACCAGGTGATTCTTCCAGCGCCCTACTGGCTCAGCTACCCCCCCATGGTGAGCTTGGCTGGCGGCCGCCCCGTGATTGTTCCCACCCACCCGGATCGGAACCACCAACTCGGCGCCGCGGAACTGGCGGCGGCCATCACGCCCCGCACCCGGCTGCTGGTGATCAACAGCCCCGCCAACCCGACGGGCGCCGTCTACCCGGAGCAGGCTCTGGCGGAACTGGCCGACGTGGTGCGCCGGCATCCCCAGGTAGCTGTGGTGAGTGACGAAATCTATGAATACATCCTCTATGACCACCATCGCCATGTGAGCTTTGGCGCCGTGGCGCCGGACCTGGCGGCCCGCACCTTTGTGGTCAACGGCTTTTCCAAGAACTGGGCCATGACCGGGTGGCGGCTGGGCTACCTGGCGGGACCTCGCCCCATCCTGCGCAAAGCCGCGGCGCTCCAGAGCCAGAGCACCAGCAACGTGTGCAGCTTTGTTCAATACAGCGGTCTGGCGGCGCTCCAGGGCTCCCGGGCCTGCGTCCACACCATGGTGGAAGCTTTTGCCCGGCGGCGCCAAGTGGTGCTCCAGGCCCTGGGATCCATGGGGTATGTCCATGGCCGGGCGCCCCAGGGCGCCTTCTACGCCTTCCTCAACATTGCCGCCACCAAGCTGGGTTCCATGGTGTTTTGCGAGCGCCTTCTGGCGGAAGCCGGCCTGGCCATGGCGCCCGGCGCCGCCTTTGGGGACGACCACTCCGTCCGCCTCTCCTTCGCCACGGACACCACCACGTTGCAGCGCGGTTTGGAACGGTTACAGGGGTTTCTGGCGGGGCTTTAGGAATCCACCTTTTGGCGGATGAGTTTTCAGCATTTGGGAGGATGCCGTTGGCCCGGGATTCGTAGACCGTAAATATGCTTGCATTGCCTGAATGCCATCCTGTGAGACCTGTGACATTGTCACGGAAACACGTCAACTGTTTACTGTATTGGTCCGCAATCGTCATCAAAATGATGATACATTTGATCTGCGCAATCGCATTGTTGAAATGAACAGCCGTCTGGTGCGACAGGTGGCCAGTCGCATGGTTCGGCGTTACAGTCTGGACTTTGACGATCTGGTCCAGATTGGCAGTCTGGGGTTGATCAAGGCCGTGGACCGCTTTGACCCACAGGCCGGCTATGCCTTCAGTTCCTTTGCCGTGCCGCTGATCCGTGGCGAGATTCTTCATTATCTCCGGGACCGGGTGAGTCTTATTCGTGTCTCGCGCCGCTTGCTGGAGCTCCATTCCCGCGGCGCCAGACTCCAGGAGGCCATGGCCAATCGCTCCGGCCGGCGCCCCACGGAGGCGGAACTTTGTGCGGCCCTGGACGTCACCCCAATGCGGTGGCAACAGGCCTGTCAGGCGAAGCGTAGTCTGCGGCTCTGCAGCCTGGATCAATGTATCGTCGGCCTCGACAACGAGGACGAATACCTACCCCTGCTGGACCTGCTCTCCGGGCCGCCACCCCTGGAGGATGACAACGGGGAACTGTACGCCCATCTCCAACATCTGGTGGCGCGTCTGGGGCCGGATGCACAGCGGCTCCTGAAGTGGCGTGTTCTCGACGGGCTGAGTCAGCGGGAGTTGGCCCGGCGGGAAGGGGTCAGTGTGCGGGTGGTCAGCCGCCGGCTCCATGCCATTCTGCAGCAGCTTCACCATCAACTCGGACCCATGGTGCGTGACTCTGCCCACCCGTAGCCCCCGCCGCCCCTCAGCGCCAGCCCAGCGCCACCGC
>NZ_JENA01000167.1 GCF_000586015.1 Candidatus Synechococcus spongiarum SH4
AACCAATTGGTGGCATGGCGCGGCGCCACCACTGCCACGGAAAACACGGCTCCGGCCATTCGGCAAGCCGTATCGGAACTCCTTGATGCTCTGGTCACACGCAACCAGCTCCAGCCCCACCATCTGATTTCCATGGTCTTTTCCGTGACGGCGGATCTGGATGCCCTGTTTCCCGCCTCCGTGGCGCGCCATCGGCCCGGTTGGCAGGCAGTGGCTCTGCTGGACACGCAGCAAATGCATGTACCGGGTGATCTGAGCCGCTGCATCCGCCTCTTTGCCCATGGCTGGCTGCCCAAGGGCCGGGTTCCGGAACATCCCTATCTGCGGGGTGCGGCGGCCTTGCGTTCGGATCGTCAATGAAGACGGCAACGGGCCAGACAGAATTGGCCATGGACAGGTAAAGTGCTTGCCCATTGGGCACACACAACACCAGTGCAACCATGACCAGACGGACACTTGAAGGAACCAGCCGTAAGCGCAAGCGGGTCAGCGGGTTTCGTGTGCGCATGCGGTCCCACACAGGCCGCCGCGTCATTCGCAGTCGACGCAAACGAGGCCGGGCCCGGCTTGCGGTTTGAGGGATTGCACGGCAATTCGGCATGGTGCTTCCCCGGGACCACCGCCTCAGTGGAACCATGGTTTTTGACCATCTCTACAGAGCCAGGTCGCGTTTTCATGGCAGTAACCTGATCCTGAGGGTCGGGTTACCCAACCTTCAGCGCCTCAAGCCCGGTCTCATGGGATCCCGAATCCGCGCCGCCGTGAAGCGCAACAGCGCGGCAGTGGGACGGGAAGATCTACGCTTTGCTGTTGTGGTGAGCAAAAAAGTGAGCAAGCGGGCAGTAAGGAGAAACCGGCTGCGCCGCCTTCTCCACCATGCTTTCATGAAGGAGGTTCCCCACCTGCGGCGGGGCCGTTGGCTGCTGCTCAGCCTGAAGCCAGGGGCCACCCAGCGCAGCGAGGATCAATTGCTGCAAGAGTGGAGTGACCTTCTGGGGCAGTCCGGCCTGCGCTGTGCCCACGAACAGGACGGGCCTGCCGCTTTGACCCGCGCCACCCCCCATCTCCATCATGTCTGACCAGTCCCCCCAGTCCCCCAGGACGGAAGAGGTGTTCTACGAAGGCGGACCCCATCCCATGGATCTGGTGTTTGGCCTGCTGGCTGCCCTCACCGTGGTGCTCGTTCCCCTGGCGGTGGGGGCTGTTGTGCGCGCCCTCTGGCTGCGCTTCCGCATCACGGATCAGACGATTGTGGTCAAGGGGGGCTTTCTGGGGCGAACCGTAACCACCGTCAGCTACGGCCAGATCCGGGAGGTGCGTTCGGTGTCCCGGGGCTTTGGTCTGTATGGCGACATGGTGCTGTTGCTCAAGGGGGGAGGCGCTCTCGAGATGCGGTCCCTGCCTGATTACCGCCGCTGGCGCCACCTGGTGGAAGAGCGCCGCCCAGCTTCCAAGGCCAGGGCCGCAAGCCAGCGCTCAGGCCAGGCCGGTTTCTCCGATTGATGCTGAATCCAGCGGCTTCCATGGGGCACACTGACTCTGCTGGACATCCACCCTCCACTACTTCACGCCTGTGATCGGCTACATCTCCGACAATCTCCTGCTGCCCATCCTGGATTTTTTCTATGGATTGGCGCCCAATTACGGCTTGGCCATCGTCTTGCTGACGGTGGTGATCCGCTTGGCCCTCTTCCCCCTGAGTGCTGGATCCATCCGCAATGCCCGGCGGATGCGCATTGCCCAGCCCGTCATGAAAAAACGGCAGGAGGAGATTCGGGCCAGGTACGCCAACGACGCCAAGCGGCAGCAGGAGGAGATGGGCAAGCTCATGAAGGAGTTTGGCAATCCCCTGGCGGGCTGCCTGCCCCTGCTGGTGCAGATGCCCATCCTTTTTGCCCTCTTCGCCACCCTGCGGGGATCCCCCTTTGCCGACGTGACCTACACCATCCCGGTGAAGGTGATGACCGCCGATGAAATCCTCCAGGAGGAGGCGAGGCCCTTCACCAGCGCCAGCCACTCCATTTTTCTCTCGGAAACGGACCATGTGCCGGTGGTGGCCGCCCTGCCCGAGGGCAGCAGCTTTTCCGTCGGGGACACGGCAACGCTGCAACTGGAAACCCGGGATGGGGGGGAATCCCTGGCGGCGGTGCAGGCCCATACGGACCACGCCGCAGCCATCACCCCCAGTTGGGAGGTGACCCGGGGTGCGGATGTGGTCCATGTTGATGAATCCGGCCAGATCACGGCCGTGGGGCTGGGCAATGCAACCGTGGAGGGCAAGATTCCCGGCCTGGCCTCCGAAAACGGATTTCTGTTCATCAAGGCCCTGGGCCATGTGGGCTTTTACGTGGACGGCAAGGTGAATTGGGATATTGCCGTCCTTGTCGCGGGCTTTGGCGCCACCTTGTTTGTCTCTCAGATTCTCTCCGGCTGGGGCATGCCGAAAAACCCCCAGCAGGACGCCACCAATCGGGTGCTGCCCTTCATGATGACCGGCTTGTTCCTGTTCTTCCCGCTGCCGGCTGGCGTGCTGCTCTACATGGTGGTGGCCAACGTGCTCCAGGCATTCCAAACCTTCCTCATGACCAGGGAAGCGCTGCCCGACAACCTTCAAGCTCTCCTGGAGCAGCAGTTGGCGGCCCAGGCCGCCGATGCCGCTTCCGGATCAGCCCTGGCGGTAACGGCGGACGCCGTGGTCAGTAAGGAGGGATTCCGTGGCCTCCTCAAGGAGGAACGCACTCAACAGACCTCCTCCCCACCCCTGCCCCAGCAGAAACCCGCCGCCAAGCCTGCCAAGCCCGGCCGCCGCAAGGGTCAGCGACAGAAGAAATCAAAGTCCTGAGGAGCAGGCATGAGTGTGCAGGTCAGCCCTTTGGAGCAACTGGATCTTTTGATCCGGGCGCGCACACCCATCATCTGGGTTCCTACCCAGGAGGAGGAACGCCTGGAGAACCTGGTGCGGTCCGCTGCGCGGAGACTCCAGGATCGTCTGGTGATGCGCTGGGACTTCATTGGTGGTCTGGACGCCCCCAGTGACCGCGTTGGCACAGGGGAGCGCAATCCCCTGGCCGCCCTCGACAGCCTCTCCGCCATGGCTGCGGGCGCGGCGCCATCCTGCTGCTGCTGGACTTCCACCGCTTCCTTGAGGATGCGGCGGTGAACCGGCGTCTGCGGAATCTGGCCAGGGAGCTACGTCGCCAACCCCATACGGTGATCATCAGCGCTCCCGACCTCAGCCTTCCCACGGAATTGGAAACCGTGACCTCCGTGCTGGAATTGCCCCTCCCCGGTAGTGCGGAGATCGGCGCCCTGCTGGGAGGGATTGCCAGCGCCGCCGGCCAGCCCCTCCCCCTTGACGTGAGGGAAACCTTGAGCCGTTGCTGCACCGGTCTGCCGGAAGAGCGGGTCCGACAGGTGGCGGCCCGGGCCCTGGCCCAGCGGGGCGCCCTGGGCCTGGCGGACCAGGCTGACATTCTTGAGGAAAAACGCCAGGCTGTGCGCCGCACGGAGCTTCTGGAATACTGCAGCACGGACACCAGCACCACCGACATTGGCGGCCATGACAAGCTCAAGGGCTGGCTGGAACAACGGCGGCTGGCCTTTTCCCCGGCAGCCGGGCCTACGGCCTGCCCCATCCCAAGGGGGTTCTGCTCCTAGGTCCCCAGGGCACCGGCAAATCCTTGACGGCGCGGGCCGTGGCCCACAGTTGGGGGATGCCCTTGCTGCGGTTGGACGTGGGGCGCCTCTTTGCCGGCCTGGTGGGCGCCAGTGAAGCCCGGACCCGGGAGATGATCCGCACCACGGAGG
>NZ_JENA01000168.1 GCF_000586015.1 Candidatus Synechococcus spongiarum SH4
CAACGATGGTGGTGGTGTCCTTGGTGATGGTCACCCGCCGGGCGGTACCCATCATGTCCACCTTGGCGTTGTCCAGCTTGAGACCGGCGTCCTCGGTGATCATCTGACCACCGGTGAGCACCGCCATGTCCTCCAGCATGGCCTTGCGACGGTCGCCAAAGCCGGGCGCCTTGACGGCAGCCACGTTCAGCACACCCCGCAGACGGTTCACCACCAGAGTGGCCAGGGCTTCTTTCTCGATGTCCTCGGCAATGATCAGCAGGGGCTTGCCGGTGCGGGCGATTTGCTCCAGCACGGGCACCAAGTCCTGCACCAGCGTGATCTTCTTGTCGGTGAGCAGGATATAGGGCTCCTCCAGCACCGCTTCCATGCGCTCGTTGTCGGTGGCGAAGTAGGGGGAGATGTAGCCCTTGTCGAAGCGCATGCCCTCGGTCACCTCCAACTCGGTGCTCATGGACTTGCCTTCTTCCAGGGAGATGACGCCCTCCTTGCCCACCTTGTCCATGGCGTCGGCAATTTTCTGGCCCACGTCGGCGTCGTTGCCGGCGGCAATGGCGCCCACCTGGGCAATGGCGTTGTTGTCCGCTACGGGGACGGCGTGGTTCTCAATCTCGCTCACCAGGAAATCGGCGGCCTTGTCGATGCCCCGCTTCAGGGAAATGGCGTTGGCGCCAGCCGCCACGTTGCGCAGACCCGCCTTCACCATGGCATGGGCCAGCACGGTGGCGGTGGTGGTGCCGTCGCCAGCGGCGTCGTTGGTTTTGGAGGCTGCCTGGCGGATCAGGGCCACGCCGGTGTTTTCAATGTGATCCTCCAGTTCGATCTCCTTGGCGATGGTGATGCCGTCGTTGATGATCTGGGGGGCGCCGAATTTCTTCTCCAGCACCACGTTGCGGCCCTTGGGACCCAGGGTCACGGCAACGGCTTCATTGAGGGTGTCGATGCCTTTTTCCAGTGCGCGACGGGCGCTTTCGCTGTAGATGATGCGCTTGGCCATGGGACGTGTTTCTTCAGGAAAATTGGAAGGGGAAAAGAGACGGGGAGATCAGTTCACAATGGCGAGAATGTCTTTCTCGCTAAGCAGGACGTACTCATCGGCCCCCAGCTTGATGTCCGTGCCGGCGTACTTGCTGTAGAGCACACGGTCGCCAACGCTTATTTCCGGGGTCTGCCGGGTGCCGTCATCGTTGCGCTTGCCGGGCCCCACCTGGGCCACTTCGCCCACCTGGGGCTTCTCCTTGGCGGTATCGGGAAGGAGGATACCGCCGGATGTCTTGTCTTCGGACTCGGAGACCTTCACGAAGACGCGGTCACCGAGAGGCTTGACGGTGGAAACGCTGAGATTCACTGCTGCCATGGGAAAATAGGGAGTTTCAGCATCTGAAAACCAAGGTGGCTCCTGGTTTGGGTTGGCCTTGGATTGGCCGGCCCTCATCAGGCAAGCCACGGATTGACGTCCAGAGTTAGCACTCTCGACGCTTGAGCGCCAAGCTAGGGATGCAGAGGGTTCCCAACAACGGCTGGCCTGTGCGGTTGACCGAACTCCCCCCCAGTCCCCCCACAGCCCGTCAATGCGGTGGTAAAGTGCCCATGCACTCTCCCGCCACCCGCGAGTCCCCCCTTTATGACCGCCACCGCCGCCGCGTCGACAACCCAAGGAACCATCCGCCAGGTCATTGGACCTGTCGTTGATGTGGAGTTTGCTTCTGGTGATTTGCCCAGCATTTACGATGCCCTGACCATTGAAGCCACCAACCCGGCGGGCCAGAGTGTGGCCGTGACCTGCGAGGTGCAGCAGCTTTTGGGGGACCGCACCGTGCGGGCCGTAGCCATGAGCAGCACCGACGGCCTGGTGCGGGGCATGGAGGTCGCCGCCACGGGCCAACCCATCTCCGTCCCTGTGGGGGAATGCACCCTGGGGCGCATCTTCAACGTCCTGGGGGCGCCCGTGGACGAGCGTGGCCCCGTGGACCTGAGCCAGACCGCCCCCATCCACCGCACTGCTCCCCTCCTCACCGATCTGGAAACCAAGCCCCGCGTCTTTGAAACGGGCATCAAGGTGATTGACCTGTTGGCCCCTTACCGCCAAGGGGGCAAGGTGGGCCTCTTCGGTGGCGCCGGGGTGGGCAAAACCGTGCTCATCCAGGAGTTGATCAACAACATTGCCAAGGAACACGGCGGCGTGTCCGTGTTCGGCGGTGTGGGGGAGCGCACCCGGGAAGGGAACGATCTCTACGAGGAATTCAAGGAGTCCGGCGTCATCAATGCCGATGACCTGAGTCAATCCAAGGTGGCCCTCTGCTACGGGCAGATGAACGAACCCCCCGGCGCCAGGATGCGGGTGGGCCTCTCCGCCTTGACCATGGCGGAGCACTTCCGGGACGTGAACAAGCAGGACGTGCTGCTGTTCATCGACAACATCTTCCGCTTCGTGCAGGCCGGTTCCGAGGTGTCGGCTCTTCTGGGGCGGATGCCGTCCGCCGTGGGCTACCAACCCACCCTGGGCACCGACGTGGGTGAGCTGCAGGAGCGCATCACCTCCACCCTGGAAGGCTCCATCACTTCCATCCAGGCGGTCTACGTGCCTGCGGACGACCTGACGGATCCAGCTCCCGCCACCACCTTTGCCCACCTGGACGCCACCACGGTGCTCTCCCGTGCCCTGGCCTCCAAGGGCATCTACCCCGCCGTGGATCCCCTGGACTCCACCAGCACCATGCTCCAGCCATCGGTTGTGGGTGACGAGCACTACGCCACCGCCCGGGCGGTGCAGTCCACCCTGCAGCGCTACAAGGAACTGCAAGACATCATCGCCATTCTCGGCCTTGACGAGCTCTCGGAGGAGGACCGCAAAACCGTGGATCGGGCCCGCAAAATCGAGAAGTTCCTCTCCCAGCCCTTTTTTGTGGCCGAGGTCTTCACGGGCCAGCCTGGCGAGTACGTCAAGCTGGAAGACACCATCAAGGGCTTCCAGGAAATCCTCTCCGGCCAGTTGGACGATCTGCCGGAAGCAGCGTTCTACCTGGTGGGAAGCATTGCCCAGGTGAAAGCCAAGGCAGAGAAAATCAAGGCTGAAACCAAGGTCTGACCCCCCAACCCCATTGGGGACCAGCCTGGTCCGGTCCCCCCTGTTCTCCCTGCTGCCGTGTATTGCCATGAGCCTCACCGTTCGGGTGCTTGCCCCAGACGTCAGAATTTTTGATGGGACGGCCGATGAAGTCATCCTGCCCAGCACCACCGGCCAAATGGGGGTGCTCAAGGGCCATGTTTCCCTGCTCACCGCCCTGGACGTGGGCGTACTGCGGCTACGGGAGGGGTACACCTGGAGTTCCATTGCCCTGATGGGGGGCTTTGCCGAGGTGATTGATGATGAAGTCACCGTGCTGGTGAACGGGGCTGAGTTGGGGACCGACATTGATCGCGCCAAGGCCGAGCAGGCCTTTGCCACGGCCCGGGAGGAATTGGCCCGTGTTGCGGAGGAAATCAACACCCCGGAAAAACTTCAGGCCCAGCGGAATGCCAGCCTTGCGCGGGCGCGGCTTCAGGCCGCTGGCGGCAAGGTGGATTGAGTTGAGCCTGTATCCCCGTGCCGTCGGATTGCCCGGGGCTGGTCTCCATGTCTCCATGGAGAATTGTTCCTGATTTGACCAGTGTCTGGGCATCAAGGGTGATCCCCTCTGGCAAGCTAAGGGGCAGCACAACCTTCTTCATGGGTCTCACCCACTGTCCCCTTTGTGTTGGCCTGGCCGTGGTGGCGGCGCTGCGCTTCTGCGCCCATGGTTGGTTGTTGGTGGCCAGCGGGCTGCTTGA
>NZ_JENA01000169.1 GCF_000586015.1 Candidatus Synechococcus spongiarum SH4
TTTTGCCTTCCCGGTCAAACTTGCCGTAGTCACTGCCAAGGCGCATGAGTTGCTGGTAGTCCTCAAAGAGGCGCTTCGACTCCTGCTGAACGATTTCCGACTCGAAGAAGCTCATGGCCTGGCTGTGTGTAGGAACCCTGACGTCTTTAATTGTCACCATGAACACCCGCCTTGGGGCTTGCCGTTGTTGGCGTGTTTGCCACACTTGGGCGTCCTTGACGATGCGCAGTTGATGGCCAAGAGGCACTGGCTTGATCCCGTTGCCCGCAGCCTCCTTCAGGTTACGGGTCACTTGCCGCGGAATCCTGTGGCTGTTCCGGCGGCTGGGCCGGATGGCCATGGGGATGCCGTGGAGTTGGAATTGCTGTCTCTGAAACTTCACCAAAATCCATGGTTGCCCCTGCCGGACGGGGCCAGCATACAACGGGCGGCCCGGTTGGGCGTCCAGTTGGACGTGAACCGGGCCCCCGCGTCCCAATGGCGCCGGCTGCCGGGCATGCGGTGGCAGTGGATTGACCAGCTTCTGCAACTCCAACGCCGGGGGACCCACGTCCACAACCTGGCGGAGTTGGAGCAACGGCTGGGGGTGTCGTCAACCTTGCTGAAGCTCTGGCGGCCCGTTCTTGTGTTCCGCACCCGTGGGGATCGCCCAGCTCTGCCCCCACTGGTTGACGTGAATGGAGCCAGCGGACAGCAGTTGTCCGGCTTGTCCGGCCTGGACAGCTTTCAGGTGGCTTCCCTGCTGCGGGAGCGTCAGCGGAGGCCGTTTGCCAGCGCGGCGGATCTGCAAGACCGCTTGCGGCTCCCGGATTCGGTGATGGCGATCTTGGCGGGGCAACTCCACTGTGGCCGCGGCCCGGTCCCGCTGGATCTTCCCAGGCGGGCATTCAACCTGAACCCATCCGTTTCTTCCTTCTTGGCCAGGACGTGACCCAGCCAGCCCTGTTCCCCCCAGGGGACGACAGGCGCCTCATCGGTGATCACCTCCACCTGCGCCGGGATCAACTCCAGCACTGGCAAGCCGACGTGGCCAGCCACCAGCAGGCTGCCCGCCGCGGGGGAAGCGGCTGCCAGGGGGAGTTGTTTGCCGCTGCCCCAGCCTCCCCGCTGCCCTGTGGCATTGATCCCTTCCTGCTGCTGCCCCAGCCGCTGAACTTCTGGCGCTGGCCCGTGCCCCCCAACGAAGGGGCTGCCCATTATTTTGTCGTTGACGCCGCCGGCCACCTGCCCCATGCCCTGCTGCTGTATGTGGGAGAAACCGGCCAGGCGGCCCAGCGCTGGAAGGGTAGCCATGACTGCAAGGCCTACCTGGCCAGCTATCTGCAGGCGCTGCAGACGGTGGAGCTTGCCGCGGCCGTCTCGGTGCGGTTCTGGTGTGACGCCCCGTTGCAACGGACAGCGCGCCGAGCCCAGGAGGCGCAGCTTATCCACCACTGGCAGCCCCCGTTCAATCGGGAAACCCAGGAGCGCTGGCGCACGCCGTTCACCGCCCTGGCGGATTGAGGCGGGACTGTTGCCGCCTGCTTGTTAAACTGGATCAGCAACCTGCTCAAGCTGGACGTCATGATGGAGTTGCGTCTTATCCCTGCGGATGATCCTCTGCCGGGGGAGGCAGCCCTGGCGGTTGGTCTCTTCAGTGACGAACTGGATGCCGGCTTGACGGACCTGGATGCCCGCCTGGCGGTTCCCCTGACCAACCTGGTCCGCCAGCGGAAGTTCACTGCCAATACAGGGGAGGCGCTGGTTCTCCATCCTCTGGGGGGGACCCCCCAAACCCTGGTGCTGCTGGGCTTGGGAGAGCGGTCCGGCCACACCTTGCAAGGGTTGCGGAAAGCTGCGGCGCGGGGGGCCCGGCTTGCCCAGGATCAAGCCGTCAAGACCCTGGTGCTGCACCTTCCCCTGGCGGACCTGGATCCCACTGCGGCGCTGCAGAAGCAGGCCATGGCGGTGCGGTTGGCGGTGTTTCGGGATTTGCGTTTCAAGGGGGAGGGCAGGAACGGGGACAAGAAGGACGCTCCCTCCACTCTGGACGACGCGCGGATCATCTGCCCCTGCGCCCAGGCTGCGGCCCTGAAGCAGGCTGATGCCATCTGTGACGGGGTGGAGTTGGCCAGGGAACTGGTTGCGGCGCCCCCCAACGTGGTCACTCCGTTGTCGTTGGCCGCCACCGCCCGGCAACTGGCGGAGGACCATGGCCTGGCCCTCAGGATCCTGGAGCGGCAGGATTGCGAGCGCCTGGGAATGGGCTCCTATCTGGGGGTGGCCAAAGCCTCGGCGTTGCCCCCCAGGTTTCTGCACCTCACCTACCGTTCGGAGGAGCCCGTCGAGCGGCGCCTGGCGCTGGTGGGGAAGGGGCTCACCTTTGACTCAGGGGGCTACAACCTGAAGGTGGGGGCCGCTCAGATTGAAATGATGAAATACGACATGGGCGGCTGCGCAGCGGTGCTGGGAGCAGCCAAGGCCATTGGCCAGTTGCGGCCCAAGGGGGTGGAGGCGCATTTTATCAGTGCAACCTGTGAAAACATGGTGAGTGGGGACGGCCTTCGCCCCGGCGATATTATTACGGCAAGCAACGGCGTCACCATCGAGGTGAACAACACGGACGCGGAGGGACGTCTGACCCTGGCGGATGCCCTGATCTATGCCTGTAACCTGAAACCGGACGCGGTGGTGGATCTGGCCACGCTCACGGGCGCCTGTCTGGTTTCCCTGGGGGATGAGCTTGCCGGTCTGTGGAGCCCCGATGACGATCTGGCGGCCCACCTGTTGAAGGCTGCCCAAAGCGCCGGTGAAGGGCTCTGGCGGATGCCGCTGCCGGCATCCTATCTGGAGCGCATGAAGAGTCCCCTTTGCGGATCTGAAGAATACCGGTCCCCGGGCCGGTGGGGCCATCACCGCCGCCCTGTTCCTCAAGGAATTCGTGAGCCGGGATGTTGCCTGGGCCCACATGGACATTGCCGGAACCGTCTGGTCCGATAAGGGCCATGGGGACAATCCCGCCGGCGCCACCGGCTATGGGGTGCGCACACTGGTGGAATGGGTCTCAAGCCATGCCACCGACCCCATGTGAAGCCTGGCGGCGCGTTGGCGGGGGGGGGTAGTGGAGGCTTGGCGCAGCAACGGGGAATGGCATGCATGGGGCAGCCTGGCGGATGGGGATAGCCTATTTCTCTCTGCCGAGGCGGCTCTCCACAGTGTATGGGTTCTGAGCCTAGAAGCAGCCATCCACGGAAATGGTGTACCGGAGTCCCGCTGCATTGAGTCGGGAACTGGAGCCCACTTTTACGTTCACCTCCGTCACCAGCTTGCCCTGGGGCGGATAGAAAGGCCCCAGCCGGCGGTATTCGCCGGGATCCAACAGGAGCTTGTCGCCAAAAACCTTCAAATTGGTGCGATCACTGAATTTCAGGTAGGAGACCACAGGAAACAGGTCCTGCTCCATCCCCATGACACTCTCCTCCTGTTCCCCATCCTGATCCGGCTCGGGTTCATGGATCTCGTCACTCTGAAAATCCACCCAATAAGAGTTGTACACGTTGGCGACCGTGAAATCCGTATTGAAATTGGTGCGGCCAAAGACGACTGTCAGCGGGTTGTTGAGTTGAATCATCTTGCTGACGCTGGTTTCCCCGCCCAGTGCCTTGAGCGCCTCACAGGCGCCCATTTCGGTTTGGGCCAGCAGGCGGGGTGACCATGGCGCTGCGTTCCAAGCCAGCACAGCAACCAGGCATGAGGAAAGGCGCCTGGCTTGTTGGCGAAGCGAAG
>NZ_JENA01000170.1 GCF_000586015.1 Candidatus Synechococcus spongiarum SH4
GCCGCGGTGACGCCCAGATGGGAGACGGCGCCAAGATCGAATACGACAGCGTCGCACTTGCCCTTGCCAATGGCGTTGTGCTCCCGGCCAATGGTCTTGGCTACGCCAAAAATCATGTCTCCCGTAAGCTGGAAGAGGAGCACGCGGCCCTCGCCCGCATCCAGCAGGGCTTTCTCCTCCTGGGGCAGATTCAAGTCATCATCCGCTGTGCTGATGGACTTCACCACGTCACTCTGCCGCCGGGAGAGACGGTCAATGGTGAGCATATTGGCCACGAAGACGCCTACGCCCACGGCCACGATCAGATCCCACAGCACCGTAAGGCCAATGACCACATAGAGGATCAGAGCGCCCTTGGCGGAAATCCGATGGGCCCGCTTGAGGAATCCCCAATCCACAATATCGAAGCCCACCTTCAGGGCAATACCCGCCAGCACCGCCATGGGGATCGGGGCCACCAAGCCGGGAAGAGCCAGAATCGCCACCATCAGGATCACCGCCCGGATGACGCCGGAGAGGGCTGATCGCGCCCCCGTCTGAATGTTGGCCACCGTGCCCATGGTGGCCCCGGCCCCGGCAATGCCGCCAAACAGACCCGACACCAGGTTGCCCAGGCCCTGGCCCACCAATTCCTTGTTGGAATTGTGCTCGGTGCGGGTCAGACTGTCTGCCACCACGGAGGTGAGCAGGGCGTCAATACATCCCAATGCCCCCAGCACCGCGGCATCCGCCAACATCAAGCCCAGCTCGTCGGCCCCGAAGACCGGCATCTGCAAACTGGGGAGGCCGGCAGCGATTTCCCCGATGCGACGGATCTCCTCTCCGCCGGAGCTCAGCGAGGGAATCAGGGTCAGGGAGAGGATGGTGCCCAATACAAGAGCCACCACTTGGGAAGGAAGAAACTTCTTGATAGCCGAGGGTGTGAACCAGAGAATGGCTACGGTGAATACGGCAAGCAGCAGTTCCAGCGGTTGTGTGCCGCCAATCAACTGGGGCAGATTCTGCAAGGTGCCCATCACCCCGCCCGGGGGACCCTGCTGCCCCAATGCCGGCCCCAACTGCAGCGCGATGAGGATGAAGCCGATTCCAGACATGAAGCCTGAAATCACCGTGTAGGGCATCTGGGCAACGTAGCGCCCCAACCGCAAGACGCCCAGCAGGATCTGGAACACCCCCGCCATCATCACCACGGTGAAGGCCATGGCCAGGCCGTTTTCAGGGTCACGGGCGGTGAGGTTGGCGATCACGGCGGTCATGACCACCGTCATGGGACCGGTGGGCTCCGAGATGAGAGTGGGTGTACCTCCGAACAGGGCCGCAAACAGCCCGACCAGCACGGCGCCCCACAGACCCGCTTCAGGCCCTGCCCCGGAAGCGACACCGAAGGTGAGGGCCATGGGCAAGGCAATGATGGCTGTTGTGAGGCCGCCCCACCAGTCACCTTTGAGGTTGTTGGCGCTGATATGATTCAGAATTTGCATTTGCATCAGGATTTAGGCAGTATTTGGCAAAAACATAAGAAGCCTAACAGGTGGCCGCCCTATTGGTATCTAATAATACAATTTCCAGCATCGGCAACTGCTTCCCCCGGGCGCCCCGATGGCGGTGGGAGAGGGGGTCACCGGATGAACCGATAGGCCCTGGCTAGACTTGCCGAAGACTGTCCCCGTCTCCCCCGTGCTGTCGCCCGAGATTGTTGCCGGCCCCACAGCCTTTACAGCCTTTCCGGTCCTGGCCAAGGCTCTGCCCTGGCTCCACCTGCTACTGGGCTTGGCGCTGGCCGCCTGGAGCCTGCTGTTCCTCTTCCGCATCGTGCTCACCTGGTATCCTCAGGTGAATCTTCAGCGGGGTGGCTGGCGCCTGCTCCACGTCCCCACGGAGCCTGTTCTGGCCCCCACGCGCCGCTGGGTGGCCCCCATCGGCGGCGTGGACGTGACACCGGTGATCTGGCTGGGTCTGGTGAGCCTGTTGCGGGAGTTGCTGGTGGGCCAGCAGGGCCTGTTGACCATGGCCGTCAGGTGAGCGTCCGGTTGAGCATGTCCTGCTCAATGAATTTGGTGTGTATGTTCCCTTGCAGAAACTCGGGCCGCTCCAGCAGTTGCAGGTGGAACTCAATGGTGGTGCTCACCCCCGTTACGGCGCACTCGCTGAGGGCGCGGCGCATGCGGGCAATGGCCTGGGGTCGGTCCTGCCCCCACACGATGATCTTGGCGATCAGGGAGTCGTAGTAGGGGGGGATGTGGTAGTCGGTGTACACGTGGCTATCCACCCGCACCCCGGGTCCTCCCGGGGGGAGCCAACCACTGATGCGCCCCGGCGCCGGCCGGAATCCATGGCGTGGATCCTCCGCGTTAATGCGACACTCGATGGCATGGCCGTGGAAGCGCACGTTCCTCTGGCTTAAGGACAGGGGCTCACCAGCGGCAATCCGCAGTTGCTGGGCCACCAGGTCAATGCCGGTGATCATCTCCGTCACGGGATGCTCCACCTGGATGCGGGTGTTCATCTCCATGAAGTAGAAATTGCCGCCGGGTTCCAGGAGAAACTCCACCGTCCCGGCGCCCTCGTACTGGATGGCCTTGGCTGCCCGCACCGCGGCCTCCCCCATCTTGCGACGCAATCGTGGCGTCAACTGGGGACTTGGGGATTCCTCAAGGATTTTCTGATGGCGCCGTTGCAGGGAGCAATCCCGCTCACCCAGGTGGATCACCCCACCACGGCTGTCCGCCAGCACCTGGATCTCCACATGCCGGGGGCGGATGATCAGCTTCTCCATGTACAGCCCCGGATTCCCGAATGCCGCCTCCGCCTCCCCCTGGGCTGTCTTGAACATGGTGTCCAGCTCCTCCGGCCTGGACACCAGCCGCATGCCCCGACCCCCCCCACCGGCGGTGGCCTTGATCATCAAGGGGTAGCCCACGTGCTCCGCCAACTGGTAGGCATGGTTCACGTTCTCCACCAGACCACGGCTGCCGGGCACCGTGGGGACACCCGCCTCCTGCATGGTGGCCTTGGCCGTGGATTTGTCCCCCATGGTGCGAATGGCCTCCGGGGACGGGCCGATGAACTTGATGTTGTGGGCCCTGCAGATTTCCGCAAAGTGGGAACTTTCCGCCAGAAACCCGTAGCCTGGATGAATGGCGTCCACCCCCCGGGACGTGGCGGCAGCAATGACGTTGGCCACGTTCAGGTAGCTTTTGGCGCTGGGGCCTCCCCCACGCACACTGCCTCGTCGGCAAGTTGAACGTGGAGGGCGTTGCTGTCCACAGTGCTGTGGATGGCCACCGTAGGGATGCCCAGGTCATGGCAACTGCGGATGATCCGCAGCGCAATCTCACCTCGGTTGGCGATTAATACCTTGCCAAGGGCCATCCACAGCGACGCCGCCAATGGTGGATCGTATCAGTGCCTGAACCGGCAGGCCCCCATGGGGAGCCCGTGGTGTTTAATAAAGAGGCAGGCAGGCAGGCCATGGCTGCGCAACGACAGCGGATGTGGTGGAATTGGTAGACACGCACGTTTGAGGGGCGTGTGGCTTCGGCCTTGCGAGTTCAAATCTCGCCATCCGCATGGCTTTTCCCCAGAGCGACATCATCCTGGTGTCCAACGGACCGGGCGAACTGCTCACCTGGGTGCGCCCCCTGGCCCGTCGTCTTCACCGTGATCTGGCGGCCAATCCTGCGTTCTCC
>NZ_JENA01000171.1 GCF_000586015.1 Candidatus Synechococcus spongiarum SH4
AACAGCTGGGCAAGGGCTGGAAGAGGGGGCAACACCCCGGCTTGCCGTCTGGGGTGAAGGGGCGCTCTCCTCCTTCCGTGGACAGGAAGCCACCCTCTCCCTGACTGGGGATGTGGGCACCGCCCTGGTTGGCGCGGACTGGCGGACGGAGCGCTGGCTGGCTGGCGCTGCCCTCTCCCACTCCTGGGGCAACGGCTCCTACGCCGGAGAGGACGGTAACGATGCAGACCTCAGCAGCACCCTGCTTGGCCTGTTCCCCTATGGCCGTTATGCCCTCACCCCACGACTGGGCGTCTGGGCCGTGGCCGGGTACGGCTGGGGCAAGCTCTCCGTCACACCGGACGACGGGAGCAACAGGGAGTACCGGCCCGGCAGCACCATGGTGATGGGCGCCGTGGGGCTGGATGGCTTGCTGCTGGATGGCGGCGCCGAGGGGCTGAGCCTCACCACCACCATCGACCTGCTGAGCCAGAGGACCACCACCGAGCAGGTGGATGCTCTCTCCTCCAGTGAGGGCAGCGTCTCCCGGCTGCGGGTGGGGTTGGAGGCGGGCCGCCCCTTCCCCCTGGCCAACGGTGCGGCGCTGCTCCCCTCGCTGGAGGTGGGCATGAGACAGGACAGCGGCGATGGGGAAACCGGCTTCGGGCTGGAGGTGGGGGCAGCTCTGGCATGGAACGATCCACAACGGGGTATTAGCGCCCAAGTCAAGGGCCGCTCTCTGGTGACTCATATGGAGGAGGAGTTCCGGGAGCAGAGCTTGGCCCTCTCCTTCGCCTGGGAACCCGACCCCACCAATCGGGGACCCTCCCTCGCCATAGGTCACACCATGGGCGCACCCGCATCCGGCATGGATGCCCTCCTCAATCCCGCCGGCATGGAGGGGTTGGACGACGCCAGCAGCGGGGGGCAGCAGTTCGAGGCGCAGTTGGCCTACGGCTTCCCCGCCTTCAACGACCGCCTCACCATGACCCCAGGGGTGACCTTGGCCCTCTCCCCCACCAGCAGCGCCTACACCCTGCTGTGGTCCCTGGCACCCTATGCTCCCCAACCGGGAGAGACTACGCCTTGGGAACTCTCCCTCGAAGGAGAACAGCAGGATACCCGCTCCTCCGCTTCCCACCCGGAATACTCCCTCGGCCTCCGCTTCTCCCTCCTCTTCTGAGTCCTGAATCAACTACTCCTCACCAGCCCCTTATCCAGAACTCGGGTTACCTTATGCTGGGTGTGGGGGAATGCCGGGGCAGTGGGTAGCATCAAAGCCTGGACATTGGCAGTAGCACCATGGTGGGCATGACCGAAGGTTTCGTGGAAGCCATCGGCAACACTCCACTGATTCGTCTGCGGCGCCTCAGCGAAGCGACCGGGTGCCAGATCCTTGGCAAGGCCGAGTTCATGAATCCAGGGGGGTCGGTGAAGGATCGCGCCGCCCTTGGCATCGTGCAACAGGCCGAGGCATCGGGCGCCCTGGTGGCCAGTGGAACCGTTGTGGAGGGAACGGCCGGCAATACGGGCATCGGCCTGGCCCACATCTGCAATGCCAAGGGCTACCGGGCCCTGATCGTGATTCCGGAAACCCAGTCCGAGGAGAAAATCAGCCTGCTGCGCACTCTGGGGGCTGAGGTGCGCACGGTGCCGGCCGTGCCCTACCGGGACCCCAACAATTACGTGAAGTTCTCCGGCCGCCTGGCCCAGGAACTACCGGGGGCTGTTTGGGCCAATCAGTTCGACAACACGGCCAACCGGGATGCCCACTACGCCACCACAGGGCCGGAAATCTGGCAGCAAACCGGTGGCCGGGTGGATGCCTGGGTCGCCGCAACCGGTACGGGGGGAACCTATGCCGGTGTGGCCCGCTATTTGAAGGAGCAAAACCCCGCTGTGCGCTGTGTGCTGGCGGACCCCCACGGTAGCGGTCTCCACTCCTGGTTCAGCACGGGAACCGTCAGCATCAGCGGCTCCTCCGTCACCGAAGGAATCGGCAACAGCCGGGTCACCGCCAACCTGGCTGGCGCCCCCGTGGACGAGGCTATCCGCGTTGACGACCAGACGGCCCTCAACACCATCTACGACCTGCTCTGGCAGGAAGGACTGTTCATGGGCGGATCCGTGGGCATCAACGTGGCGGCGGCGGCGCGGGTGGCCCGGGAGATGGGGGCGGGCCATTGCATTGTCACCGTGCTCTGTGACTCCGGCAGCCGTTACCAGTCCCGCCTGTTTGATGCCCAATGGCTGGCGCAGCGGGGGCTACGACAACCACGGCCATAGGGGGCGGCTTCAGGGTCGCCCCAGGGCAGCGCCCATGGCTGGCAGTCCTCCCTGGTGCGGTCGTGGCGGCGTTTGTCGTGGAGCTTGCGCCCCCGCCCCAGGGCCGGCTCAGCTTGATCCAGGAGCCTTTCAGGTGAAGATTGAGGGGCGCCAGGGTGAGTCCCTTCTGGGCCACCCCACCTCCAGGCGATTGATCTCCCGCCGCCGGGCCAGCACCCGCCGCGTCCGCAAGGGCTCGTGGTTAAAATAATTGCCCGCCTGCTGGTGGGGGGGAATGTGAACGTTATGGAGCCAACGCTGCCCGTCACGGATGAGGCAAAAGCCGTCCCGCAAATTGGCCTTGCCGGCACGAATGGACTTCACCTCGGCACCCAGCAACTCAAGGCCGGTCTCCAGGGTTTCCAGGATGTCGTATTGATGGTGGGCCAGGCGATTCTCCGCCAATAACGAAGATGCTGCCTAAGCTGCGCTCAGGAGAAGAGCTTAGGGTTGGCGTCGAATTCTCCGTCCAGTTCCGCTCTGATTGCGCGAATTCCGTGGTGGCGGAACTGAGGCAGGTTCCAGATGACCTTGGACTGGGTGACCAGGTTCACATTGAGCAGAGATCGTGTGAGTTCATGCTTTGTCACATGACCAGGAGTCCGAGCACTCGGTGCGGATCAGGCACGGCCAGCAAGGGACCGAGGATCAATGGCCTGATCGGCAGGAAGCGACTACGCTTGCAGCAGGCGCCGCTGCAGCAACGTCTGCATGTCACGCCGCCCGTCTGCCATGATCAGGACGTAGACGGTGTGCCCAATCACCCGGTAGATGATGCGGTGGGGTTTGACAAGGATCTCGCGGTAGTCCCGTACCCCGATGTCCAGTAACTCCTTCGGATAGCTTCCACGCTGGGGGTACTCAGACAGGCGTTGGAATGCCGTTTCGATTCGGTCCACAACCTGGCTTGCCCGAGCCGGCCCATCGTGATGGCTGATGTAGTCCCAGATCTCTTTGAGGTCGCGGGCAGCGTCTTTGGTGAGCTGAACCTGGAAGGTCATCAGTGGTGCGGTTGTCCCTCTCGAAGCCGGGCAATCACATCAGTGGCGGGTTCCACCTGAGCGGCCTCAATCTGCTGGTTGCCGAGGGCGAGAATCTTGAGCAGCGCCATCGTCTCTTGGGCCTTCGTGAAGCTGTCGATGTCCTGAAGCACCGCCTTGGCTTCGCCGTTCTGCGTGATGATGATCGGCTCTCCTTTCTCCCGGAGGGCGCCGACGATCTTCGAGGCATGGGCTTTGAGATAGCTGATCGGTTTGATCTGGTTGGATAGTCCCATGAGCAACTCTTCTTTGCGGTCCAAGTCCAAATTTGGCCTGTAAACAGGTCCGACCACAAGGAGTCCGAGGAGACAATCGTC
>NZ_JENA01000172.1 GCF_000586015.1 Candidatus Synechococcus spongiarum SH4
AGCCGCCCTACTGCTGACAGTGGGGTGTGCTTCAGCCCCCGGAACGCTTGGCCGGATACCCCCGCCTGGCCAGTTGCTCCAGCACCGCAGCGACCCGGTCGCCTTGCAGGACAATGGCGTCCCCCTGCACGGTTCCCCCTGTGCCTGTGGCCGTTTTCAAGGCTTTGGCCAGGGCGTGGAATTGATCGGGGGGCAACTCCAACCCTGTGATGATGGTGACGGTCTTCCCGCCGCGCCCCCGGCTGCTGCGCTGCACCCTGACCTGTTGCCGCCCCGGCGGCCGGGACGCAGGAGAACTGTGCTGGAGTGGAGGCGTCCGATCCGGCGTGAATTCCTGCCACCCCCCCTTGCGGGCCATGGGTTTGCCTCCTAGTCGTCCAGAGTTTCAGCTTGTACGTCAATGGGATGGTTCCCACCCCCATTGTCTTGATTGGTTCCCGCAAAACTGTAGCCACAGGCGGGGCAGGTGGTGGCGTTCATGGTGGCAGCGCCACAGCTTGGGCACTGCTTGACCTGCGCCTGCAGGCGCCGCCACCACAGCCAGCCGGCCACACCCGCCACACCGGCCAGCAGCACCGGCGCCAGGAGCAGGAGGGACAACCCTCGCACCAGGCCGAAGACCAGACGCAGGGTGGGACCCGGCAGCAGGATAAGAGCAGCCAGGGCGCCAATGAGAAGCCAGGGTGGTCGGCGTTGCATGGGGAAGGCGTGGTGACGGATAACCCAGTTTGATCCTGGGGAGCTTCCCTACGGCACCAGGTTCACCAACCGCCCCGGCACCACGATCACCCGCCGCGGGGTGGTCCCTTTCAGCCAGCGCCGGGCAATTTCACTGCCCCGGGCCAAGCGCTCCAGTTCCTCCCGGGAAGCGGCGCTGGGGGCCGTCATGGTGCCCCGGGTTTTGCCCCGGATCTGGATCACCACCTCCCGCAACTCCTGTCGGAGAGCCTCCGGATCCAGTTGGGGCCAGCTTTGGCTGTGAACACTGCCCCCACCGTCCAGTTGTCGCCACAGCTCTTCGGCCAAGTGGGGAGCAAAGGGGGCCAGCAGCCGCAACAGGGCGTCCACGGCCTCCACTTGCACACCGTCCGAGGCCTTGGCCAGATTGCCCAATCCGTTGGTCAGCTTCATGAGTTCGGACACGGCCGTGTTGAACTGATAGGCCCCGTCCAGATCCTCGTCAATGGCTTGAATGGCGGTGTGGACCTGGCGGCGAATCTGGTGGTCAATGGCGGCGGGCGCCGTTGTGACGGTGGGCTGGGGGCCGTCGAGCCGTCCTCCCCGCTGCCGGAAAGCCGCCGCCAGGCGCCAGAGCCGCTGCAAAAACCGAAACTGTCCCTCCACGTCCGCATCGCTCCATTCCAGATCCTTCTCCGGCGGCGCCTTGAAGAGGATGAACATCCGGGCCGTGTCGGCCCCGTATCGGGCAATCACCGAGGCCGGGTCCACCCCGTTGAGCTTGGACTTGGACATCTTCTCGAAGAAGGCCTCCAGGGGTTCGCCGTCTTCAGGATCCAAAGGTTGCTCGGGATCCTGCACCCGCGCCGGGGCCACGTATTTGCCCGTGCGCGGATTGCGATAGGTGACGGCCTGCACCATGCCCTGGGTGAGCAGCCGCTGAAACGGCTCACGGAATCCCAGCAGACCCCGGTCCGCCAAGGCCTTGGTGAAAAATCGCGAGTAGAGCAGGTGCAGGATGGCGTGTTCCACCCCCCCCACGTATTGATCCACGGGCAGCCACCTGTCCACCTTGTCCCGCTCAAAAGCCTTCTTGGCATTGGCAGCGTCCGCATAGCGCAGGAAATACCAACTGGAGCACATGAACGTGTCCATGGTGTCGGTTTCCCGGTGGGCGGGTCCTCCGCAGACGGGGCATTTCACCTCCAACCATGCCTTGGCCTTGGCCAGGGGATTGCCCCCCTTGCCGGCAAGGGGTAGATCCCGGGGCAACTCCACCGGCAACTGGTCCTGGGGGACGGGCACAGCGCCACACTTGGGACAGTGGATGATGGGGATGGGGCAGCCCCAGTAGCGCTGACGCGACACCAGCCAATCCCGCAGACGATAGACGACTTTCTCCTCCCCAAGCCGCCGGTCCGCCAGCGCCGCGGTGATGCGGGCCTTGGCGGACCGGCTGGGCAGCCCGTCGAACTCCCCGGAATGGACCAGGACGCCCTCGTCACAAAACGCCTCCTGCAGGTCTTCCCCCCCTGGGGGATCCTGGCCGTCGGGGGTGATCACCACCTTGACGGGCAGGCCATGGCGCCGGGCGAAGTCAAAATCACGGCCGTCATGGGCGGGAACCCCCATCACGGCGCCGGCGCCGTAGTCCAGCAGCACGTAGTCCGCAATCCAGACGGGAACGGACTCGCCACTAAGGGGGTGGCGTGCGTGGGCGCCGAGGGGAACACCCCGCTTGGGACGATCATCCGCCGTGCGCTCTACGGCGCTGGTGCGCCCCATCTCCTCACGGAACGCCGCTACCGCGGCCTGCTGCTCCGGTTGGGTAAGGCTGTCCACAAGGGGATGCTCCGGAGCCAGCACCATATAGGTGACGCCAAACAGGGTATCCGGCCGGGTGGTGAACACCTCCACCGCCGCTGTGCCCTGGCCCTGGCCGGGGTGGACGAGGGGGAACAACACCTGGGTTCCGGTGGAGCGGCCGATCCAGTTGGCCTGCATGGTGCGCACCCGCTCCGGCCAACCGTCCAACAGCTTCAGATCCTCCAGCAGGTCCTGGGCATAGTGGGTAATGCCAAGAAACCACTGACACAGCAGGCGACGCTCCACCAGGGCGCCGGATCGCCAGGAGCGCCCCTGGCTGTCCACCTGCTCGTTGGCCAGAACAGTCTGGTCCACCGGGTCCCAGTTGACGGCGGCTTCCTTCTGATAGGCCAGCCCCGCCGCGAAGAGTTCCAGGAAAATCCATTGGGTCCAGCGGTAATAATCCGGCTGGCAGGTGGTCACTTCCCGCTCCCAGTCAAGGGACAACCCCAGGGCGTCAAGCTGGCGCCGCATCTGGGCAATGTTCTGCTCCGTCCAGCGCCCTGGCTCCACGGAGCGCTCAATGGCGGCGTTTTCCGCCGGCAGGCCAAAAGCGTCCCAACCCATGGGGTGGAGCACCGCCTTGCCCTTCATCCGCTGCACTCGGGCCACCACGTCGGTAATGACGTAGTTGCGCACATGCCCCATGTGCAGGCTCCCCGAGGGATAGGGGAACATGGAGAGGGCGTAGAAGGCGTCCTGTCCGGGTCGGGGCTCCGGCGTGCGGTATTGCCCACAGGCCCGCCAGCGCTCCTGCCAATGGGCCTCGATCCGGGTGGGAGCATAGGGCTCCTGCAACGACTGGGCCGGACCATGGTCCGGCAAGGAAACCTTCGAGTCAGGGAAGGGCATCGCAAGCTACAGCGCCAGCATTGACTGTCATGGTCCCACAGGGTGGGCGCCGGGGGGCAAGCGGCAATCCGCCGCCCATGGCCTGGGGCGGGAGCAGGTCAGGAAGTCCTGGCAGTCGCCCTGGTCTCCACCAGGCGATCCACTTTCTCCCCCAGCGCTTTCATATCGGCCCGCATTTCCCGCATTTC
>NZ_JENA01000173.1 GCF_000586015.1 Candidatus Synechococcus spongiarum SH4
CCTGCCGGGGCGCCACAGAAGCAGGAGCGGGATTACCTGGTCATCGGGCTCATCATTGCCTTGATGGCCATGATCGTTGCAGGGTTCTTTGCCTTGGACGGCAAGATCGACGCCCTGGAAACAGCCGTGAACGGTCGAATCGATGCCCTGAGTGCCAGGATGGACGCCCTGGAAACAGCCGTGAACGGTCGAATCGATGCCCTGAGCGCCAGGATGGACGCCCTGAGCGCCAGGATAGACGGCCTTTACGAGTTGGTGCTGTCCCTCAAGAAGTGACACGGGCGAAGCATCAGACGGCGAAGGAGCTCCCGCAGCCGCAGGTCTGGCTGGCGTTGGGATTGGTGAAATTGAAGCCGCCGCCAATGAGGGCCGTGCTGAAATCCAGTTGGAGGCCATAGATGTAGAGCAGGCTCTTGGGATCGGACACCACCTGGAACCCCGCGCCGTCCGCCAGGGTGTAGGCGTACACCTTGTCCTCCTCCCGCACGTCCTGGGGCTGGATGAAGTCCATGGTGTAGCTCATGCCGCTACAGCCCCCGGAACGGACCCCCACCCTCAGGATGAAGTCCGTCCCCTGCTGCTGGCGTAGGAAGCCCAGTTGCCTCAAGGCCGCTGCCGTAATGAGGATTCCACGGCCATCCCGGTCCGCCTGGGGCGCCGGGGTGGAAGGGGCTTCAGGGGTGGGGGTGGGTGACGGGGCCATGGGGGGTGACGGGGCTTTGGGCCAGTTTAGGCAACTCCGGGCAAGAGAGCTTCAAGCGGTTTGCAAAGCCGCCTGGTTCAGGGTGGATGGACGGTAGGGAGTGAAGCCGGCCTTGCGGGCGCCGCAGATGGGGCATTCCCAGTCATCGGGAATGTCCTCGAAGGGGGTGCCGGGGGCAATGCCGGAGTCGGGATCTCCCTTGGCGGGATCGTAGATCATGGAGCAGACGCGACAGATCCAGAGGCCCGGGACGGGGTTGGCTGCTTCGGCGGCATCGCCTTTGCCCTCCAGGGCGGCAAGGGCCACCCCATAGCGCTCAGCGTGGTGGCGCTCAATCGAGGTGAGGAAGCCGAAATTGCTGGCGGCCTTTTTGAAGATGCCGGCGTGCTCCCGGGATTCGGCAATCTGCTCGTCAAATTCCGCTGCGGCGCCGGCGTCGCGATCAGAGCGGGCGGCGGCGGCGAACTCCGGGTACATGGTGGTGTACTCGTAGGTTTCCCCTTCAATAGCCAGCTCCAGGCAGCGACTGAGGAGCGCTTGCCGTTGCTCAGGGGTCAAGGTCCGGGGATCCTCAACCACCAGCTCCGGATGGAGAAGGCGGAAATGGGCAAAGGCATGCTCGGTTTCCTGGGCGGCGGTGTCCCGGAAAAGCCGGGCCAGGTCTTTGTGGCCCAGGGATTTGGCCACCTCGGCAAAGAAGAGGTATTTGCGGTTGGCCATGCTTTCTCCGCCAAAGGCGGCTTCAAGATTGGCGTGGGTACGGGGTTTGGAAAGGTCCATGGGAGGTGAGGCGTCCACGCTGTCTGTTCTAATCCATACTCATACCGACTTCGGATTAGAATCATGCCAGTTTGCCATCCGTCTATCCAGTCCGTGGTCTGACCGCTCGCTGACGGGGCGGCAACCCGCTAACAGCCGCCAGCACGATGGGATGTGGCGGTGGGACCCATGGGTCGCGAGCCTGCTCTGGCGTGTGGACAGGTGGAGGCCATGGCCATGAACGGCTCCCGGCCACAGTGTTCCCCCACCCTCGTCCTTCCCTCAAACTCCGCTTGTCTATCTTCCTGACGAGAACGGTTCCCCAGTGGTGATTCATGGCCCACCCCATCCCCGCTCGGTGCTGGCCGTGGACGTGGGGCGGCGGCGCATTGGTCTGGCGGGCTGTGACCCCCTTGGCATCAGTGTACGCCCCTTGCCGCCTCTGCGACGAAAGGACCGGGCTACGGATGTGGCGCGGCTGCGCCCCCTGTGCCTGGACCGGGGCGTTGCCGCACTGGTGGTTGGTCTCCCCCTGCTGCCCAACGGGAAGGAGGGGAGTCAATGCCGTCACTCCCGCCGCTATGGGTTGACCCTGGCCCGCGACTTGGCGTTGCCGCTGGCCTGGGTGGATGAGCGCTACACCAGTTGGGCCGCCGAGGAGACCACAGGCCTGCGGGCGGATGGCAGCGGACGTCTGGATAGCGCCGCGGCGGTCCTGATCTTGCGCCAATGGCTGGCGGAGGGACCCGAGCCCAGTTTCCCGGACCATTAGTCTGAACAACACCAATGATGATGGGCCATGGATCGTCACCGGGATGAGGGCGGCGCAGCCGCCGTGGCCACCGTAATGGCCACCGATGCCACTGGCCGGATGCTCCACTGCTTTGTGGAGCAATCCCTCCGTATCCGGGACCAGGACTACGGCCTCCTGTCTCCAGTGGACACCCCGGTCCACCTCTGCCGCTGGCCTGCCGATCCCACTGCCGACCCTGAGTTGATTGCCGATCCCCATCAATACCCCCAGGTGCTGGATGAACTGGACACGGCATTGCAGGAGCAGGAGCTTTGCCTGGTGCGCTCCGCCGGCCTGCTGACCGTGGCGGGGGATCTGGAGGACGCCGACGGGGAGGAGGAGGGGGATCTGGAGGACCTGTCCGAGGACGATGATGCCGACACCTGTGTTCTGCTGGCCAGCGTCCGCCACGGGGGGACGGACTTTGACCTCTATGGCAGCCTGGATCCCTGCTTCCTGTTGGCGCGTCTCGGTGGGGGCGCTGCGGAGTTACTGGCGCCAGAGGTGTTGGCCCGGCTTCAACCCCTGGTGGAGGAGGCATTGGCCCATGGGGAGGCGGCATGTCCTTGATACCCTCCCTCCAAAAGACGGCGCAATGGCTTCAACCCAGTTACATTGTTGCAGGACCCATTACCGCCATTGATCCCCAGACGCTCTGGGGCAAGGGCATTCGCGGCCTGGTGCTGGATGTGGACCAAACCCTGGCCCCCCGGCGCCAGCTTGTCCTGCCGGAGACGGTGCGCCACTGGATTGAACAGGTGCGGCCCCGCTTCAAGCTGTACCTTCTCAGCAACAATCTCAACCGCAGGCGGATTCTGTGGGTGGCCAGGCAACTGGACCTCCCCTATTGTCTGGCCGCCAGGAAACCCAGCCGTCACAGCCTGCGCCAAGTGCTCAAGACCATCAATCTGCCCCCTGCCCAGGTGGCTATGGTGGGAGACCGACTGTTCACCGACGTGTTGGCGGGCAACCGCATGGGCATGATGAGCCTGCTGGTAGAACCCATTGCCTCCGATGGGCGGCCCAGCCGTCAGAACAGGCTCTATCGCATGGAATTGAGACTGTTGAGAGCGCTGGGACGTTTCACCATCAGCGGCGATCTTCCCACGCCAACACAGGGCCGGGATCGGAAGTCATAACCGGAAGATCGCCATGACGGCCAGGAGAATAGCAGAGGGGAGGATATGACACAGTGGTGCTGGCAATGGATTCCCGTTATACGGAACCGGGGTTCTTTGCCGTCCTCCTGGGGGCCGCCGCCATCTTCCGGACCCTTATCTTCCGGTTATGGGTCTTGAGGCTGAGGCAGTGGTAACT
>NZ_JENA01000174.1 GCF_000586015.1 Candidatus Synechococcus spongiarum SH4
CGGCAAATCCACCGCCATGAACATCCTGGGCTGCCTGGATCAGCCCAGTGGTGGGGAGTACTGGCTGGAGAATTGCCTCACCGCGGGTCTGGGTGACGATCAGTTGGCGGACCTGCGCAACCGGAAGCTGGGCTTTGTGTTCCAGCAGTTCTACCTCTTGCGGGAGTTGACCGCCCTGGAGAACGTGATGCTGCCCATGGCCTATGCCGGTGTTTCCCGAGACCTGCAGCGGCAGCGGGCCGAAGCGGCCCTGGCGCGGGTGGGTCTGGGGGAACGGCTCCGCAACCGCCCCAATCAACTGAGTGGCGGGCAGCAGCAGCGGGTGGCCATCGCCAGGGCCATCATCAACCGCCCGGTGCTGCTCCTGGCGGACGAACCCACCGGCGCCCTGGACTCCACCACCAGCAACGAGGTGATGGACCTGTTTGGCGAATTGCACCAGGAGGGAATGACCGTGATCCTGGTGACCCATGAGCACGACGTGGCCGCCCGGGCCGAGAAGATCCTCCACTTTGCCGACGGCCGCATTCAGGAGGTCTCCACCCCCACTTCCCCGTTGCCCCCAGGGTCGTTGGTTGCGCCATGATGGGAGCACCCACCCATCATGGCGCAACCATGCCTTCCCCTTCCCCCAGCCCCGATCCCGTGACCCCCATCCTGCCGGGCTCTGCGGTGACGGTCCAGGATCCCTGCTCCATCTATCGGGGCTACACCGGCATTGTGCAGCGCATCAGCGACCGCCGCGCCGCGGTGCTGTTTGAAGGGGGCAACTGGGACAAGCTGGTGACCCTGGAACTCAGCCAGTTGCAAGGTCGGTAAGCTGGGGCAACATCTGCTGCCGTAGCCATGGCGGCGGGCTTCAACAAAGCCTGCTGACAGCCAAGCAGTCTTGAAAGCCGTCATGGGGAAACTCACTGTTCACCCTGCACCATGTCTCCCAAGCTTCCAGGTTCTGCCTACTCAGAGCAAACTAAAAAACGAATTGTTAACTTTGTGGCCGAAAATCCTGGCCTCAAAGGAAGAGAGATTGCCAAAAGACTGGGATTAGACAAACACAGAGTGAACAGTTTTTTGCACGGACAAGGAAAAAGAACCCACAGCCTGATTGTTGAAGATTTCTGCTGGTATCCTCCTGCCTACCAGCCCAAGCCTGCTTCATCTCCTGCTCCTATTCTCCGCTTTACTCCAAAGCCTGTCTATCGCCCCAAACCTGCTCCACGGGCCAAACCTGTTCCGCAGCCTAATCCCATAGAACGGCCTGTTTCACCATCTGTCTACCGGCCTGAGTCGGCTTCACATTTCGCCTATCCACGCAATCCGGTTCAACAACCCGAACCGATTCCAACAAGGGAAATTCCGCAAACGAGTATTTGCGGGAGTCTTGCAGCAATGGGTCGGACACAAGCAACTATCAAAATTAGAGGCATGAGTCTTGAGGCTGTCGAACTTGCTTTCCAAGAAGATAACTATGGTCTGCTCGATGATTTTTGTAAGGCAGAACTAGCTACTCGCTCTTCTGTATTGCTTAAAAAATCCCCAACAAAAGAAAGCAAATCATTCAATGTCCTGTCACTACTTCTTTCTATTATAGCATTTTCTGTTTTCTCTATGTTTGTAGTACGGAATGAGCAAAGGAATACGCCTGCTCCTACATCTTTACCGGCAGAGGTCAACCGCTGAACAGTTCACAAGTCAGTTGTATCATTTTAAACTTCTCCTAGGAAATATCTATTGAACGTGACAATTAAGGCCACATAGGTCAAGCGCCTGTCCAATGTCTGCTGTCTCATTAAGTGTGCTTAGAAGCTTGCTGAAGAGATTGCGAGGGAACAATTTTCCTCACGTGAGACGGAGTTTTAGGGATTGCGGTCATTTAGGGCATCTCTGAACAAGAGATGGGGTGTGTGTCAGGATGGAGTGAGAGACTGTGATCTGGCAGGAGGCCCACTGGCATGGAGAGGATTGCGAGGAGCGTTGCAGACCTTGAGTAGGAGAGCAAGAAGCGCAAGACGGGGCGAGAGAAGTTTCTGGAGCGGCTGGATGTGCTGATACCGTGGGAGAAGCTGTTGGAGAAGATTCGACCCTACTACCCCGCTGGTGGCAAGGAGAGAGTACCCTACCCGTTGGAAGGGATGCTGCGGATGCATTGTGTCCAACTCTTCTACAACCTCAGCGATCCGGCTATGGAGGACAGGCTCTAGGAGATTGAGAGGGTGGGCCGCTGTAGCGGCATGGGCCTGGAGAAGGCGCCGGACGAGACGACGATCCGCAACTTCCACCACCTGTTGGAGCGTCATGGACTGGGGAAGGTGCTGTTTGAGACCATCAAGGAGCATCTGACGGCAGAGGGTCTGCTCCTGAAGGAGGGAACAATTATGGCTGCCAGCAGCATAGCAGCGGCTGCATCGAGGAAGCACCGGGGAAGAGAACGTGATCCTGAGATGAAGCAAACCAAGAAGGGGAACCAGTGGCGCTGCGGCATGAAGCTGCATATTGGCGTGGATGATCAAACAGGTGTGGCCCATAGCTTGGTGGCGACGGCTGCCAAGGTGCATGACCTGGCGCCGTCAGAGGAGGTGCTGCAGGGAGAGGCAGAGCGTGTCTGGGGAGATGCCGGGTATCAGGGGATGGAGAAGCGGGAAGAGCATAAGGAGCGGCAAGTGGCCTGGCACATTGCCAAGAGGAGCGGCCACCGCAGGAAATTGGCCAGAGACCACTTGGAACGACTGATGGAAGGATGCAAGGCCAGTGTGAGGGACAAGGTGGAACACCTATTCTTCTATGTGAAGCAGATGTTTGGCTATAACAAGACCCGGTACCGAGGCCTGGCGAAGAACGAGAATCGGCTGGCGCTGCTGCTTGGAGTTGCCAATCTGCTGCGTGGGGAGTCTTGCCTGGTGTGAGTCCCATGGGATTGAGCCTGTTCCTGGCCGGTTTTGGCCAGCTTCGTCCAGTGCTGACTGGCGTAGCCCGCCTATGGCATTGCCCAATCCTGTATGGCACGCTTTTGCAGGCCAATTCAGACGTTCCTTAGCGCATTGCTGAACACCGTCAAAGAAAGCTGGCTTTGATCTCATTTGCAAATCTCTACTGGTTCTGGCAATTCAGCCACAGTGGAGAGCACCACGGAAACCGCTGTTCCCTTGCCTGAGAGAGCCTGCTGATCCACCCCCGAGGAACAGCCTTGCCAAGAAACCCATGGCCCAGCCCCCCAAGGGCCTCTACTAAGCAACAATAACACCACACGCTCCTTTGCTGTCATGCTCCTGGATCTCAGCGGCAAGAAGGCCCTGGTCACCGGCATTGCCAACAACCGCTCCATCGCCTGGGGCATTGCCCAACAACTCCACCTGGCCGGAGCGGAACTGGGCGTCACCTATCTCCCGGACGAGAAGGGGCGGTTCGAGGCCAAGGTGCGGGAGTTGACGGCGCCCCTCAACCCCGGCCTGTTTCTGCCCATGGACGTGCAGAACCCGGACCAGATGCAGACGGTGTTCCAGCAACTGGAGAGCCGGTGGGGCCAACTGGACATCCTCGTTCACTGCCTCGCCTTTGCCAAT
>NZ_JENA01000175.1 GCF_000586015.1 Candidatus Synechococcus spongiarum SH4
GCCCCGGCGCTGGGTGAGCCGAGCGGGGACGTTGCCTTGGGTTTGTGGGGAGAGGGCGGCGGCGCCCCCTTGCAGGACTTGCGCATCCGGCCAAGGATCTGCTATATGTTGCTCCTGCCGGGTCATCTGGGGAGCCATTCCTGAAGATCCCGCTTGGGGCCATAGCTCAGTTGGTAGAGCACCTGCATGGCATGCAGGGGGTCAGGAGTTCGAGTCTCCTTGGCTCCATTCACCGTCACCACCACAAACCCCCATCCAGGATGGGGGTTTGTGGTGGTGACCGCTGAGGGCCAGCAGAAATCCGCAGATCAGGAGGGGCCAATCCCCAACCCGGCTGTAGAGGGTAGGTTCCGTCCGCAGGGGGACGCTCCAGACAGTGGAGGTCGCCACCATGGGCTTCAGTTGTTCTGTGATTTCCCCTCGGCTGCTGATGAGGGCAGTGGGTCCGGTGTTGCTGGCGACCACCAGCCAACGACCGGTTTCAATGGCCCGTTGCCGGGCCAGAGCCAGAAACTGCCCATGCAAGAGCCTGGGGTAGGGATCCAGGTTGGCTACGGCCAGCAGCAACTGAGCGCCGGCATGGGTGGCGTCTGCCAGCGCATGGGCCTGGCTGATTTCATAGCAGATGGCCACCCCGGCCTGCCATGGCAAGGGCTTGCCCGCCAACAGTCGCTCTTCTGGCCCTGGCTGGAGGCTGCCCACCGCGGAAAGACCGGTACTGGCCAGTAGTCCATCCCATGGGAGCCATTCACCCAGCAACACCAGGCGGTGTTTATCCAAAGCCGTTGCAGGATCACGGGCCCCGGGTGGGTAAACCAGCAAGCTGTTGCGCAGTCCCCCCTGCTGACGACGAAAACCACCGGCCACCAGTCCAACGCCGGCCACCGTGGGAGGAGATTGATCCAGGGCCAGGGAGCCTTCCGGGAGAAGCAGCCATGGCGCTCCCTGCCGGGCAGCGCGGTTCATGGCCAGCATGAGGCGCCGCTCCAGCGCCGCCATGGCGGTCCACGTAAATTTCTGCCGCGTCGGAATGGCCGGTTGCAACACCCCCATGCGTATGGCCGGCCCCTGGGTGTCCGCCAAGGACATAAAGCCAAGACCATGGAGCGCAACGACCACCATGGCTCCTCCAGCCAACCAGCCAGGGCGCTGACAGGACGGGGCCTTGCAGCACCGCCAGAGCCACCAGCCCAGCAACACCTGAACAGCAGCCAGTCCCCCTGGTCCTGCCAAACTGCCGAGGCCGGCCAGGGGGCGATCATGGATGACCGCCACCGTGCTCAGCCCCAGCCAGAACAAGGGACCGCGGGCCAGCAGCACCTCGCCACATCCCCACAGCAGGGCCAGGGTCAGTGCGCCAGGAAACTGCGGCAACGGGTAGAAGCGCGCCAGCTGCCACCAGAGGCCCACGGCCAACGCCCCGCCACCCCCCACCAGCAACCAGAGCACCAGGGTGAGGGGGAGGCTCAATGCCCCGGGAATACCGACCCAGTCCAGGGGATGAAGCCAAAGCAGCCAGACATGGCTTGTAAGGAGAGCAGCTCCACCCCATGCCGCAGCGGGCATGAGCCCCTGGGGGATAGAGCGGCGACTGACGGCCTCCCAGAGGGGGACCAGGGCCAACCACAGCAGCGGCGGCGACCCCCAAGGGGCCAAACTGAACCCGGCCAGAGCCCCGGCAACACAGGCCAGAACGGGGAGGCTCGATCGGTGGGCCAGAGCCACCCTCAACGCCGTAAGGTGTCTTGCCATTGCGGCCTGCCGGGTTGCACTCATGCAGTCCGAGTCAATGTAGACAAATGCCCCCATAGCCCATGGTTCCCTGCAGTCCAGCCACGATCCATCTCTTGGGGAAATTGGTAGAACCGGCCCCCGGTGATCCGTGAAACCGGGCCTGAGATCACTTTTTGACTGATGGTCATAACCCTATTCCTCTCCCCTTATGCTAGATTCTCTAGTGTACTCACCGAGTATCCAACATGCTTCGAGGTCCGGAACTTCTTTCCAGAGTCAAAGAATTGGGCTCTATGCCCAAATCAGATGTGGTGCGCGCCTGTGGTTATGTCAGTCCCCGGAAGGACGGGTCTCAACGTCTAAATTACACGGCGTTCTATGAGGCACTGCTAGAGGCCAAGGGGATGAGCTTCGGTGGCGCTGGGGAAACCGCTAGCCGTAAAGACTCGGCAGGCCGCAAGCTCAGCTACATTGCCAAGGTGCATTTCAACGGTAACCTGCTTGTGGGCAGGGCCTACACTTCTGTCCTGGGGTTAAAGCCGGGCGATGAGTTTGACATCAAGCTGGAGCGGAAAGGCATTCGCCTGATCCCCAAGAACCGCTCGGGAGACATGGCGCCCAACGGATCTGCTTCCGCCCCAGGGGCGGCGCCGGAAGCGCCGGAGCCCCCCTCCGTTGCCACTCCCCCTACGGTTGCTGCGCCTGTCGCCCCGGCGGCTTCCCCGGCAGCACCTCCAGCGCCTCCCGTCGCCCCGGCGCCCATCCCAACTCCAGCGCCAGTGGCCGCTCCTGTGGCGCCTCCCGCGCCTGGCATCCCTCCCGCACCACAACCTGCGCCTGTCGCTGCCGCCCCGGCGCCGACGAATGGGCCCGGCGCCGTTGCACAGCAGCCGGCGCCCAAGCCGTCATCCCCAACAACTCCCCCCGTTGACTCCTGGGAAGATTCCTTGCGCAAGCTGGATCAATCTTCACGTCCCCAGCGTTGGGATGCCTGATGTAAGCCGATAGCCTCTGGCCATGCCGGGGATGGTCCCTGATCAGGCGTCAGGTTTCTTCCCGCTGGGGAGAACCTGACGCCTTTTCCCAGTCATGGGCGATGCCCTGGTATGGGGGAGGCGTCCCAGGTTTCACCGAATGCGGTCAACGGCTTTCGCCAAGCTGAAATCCTTCTCGGTTAGACCTCCAGCATCATGTGTTGTGAGGAGCACGGTGCAACGGCCCCAGCCAATTTCCAGATCAGGATGGTGGCCCTGGGTCTCCGCAAGGGGTGTGATGGCCTGGGCGAAGGCCATGGCATCCACAAAGTTCCCAAACGTTTCATGGAGAATCAAATGTTTGCCTTGGCGTTGCCAGCCCGTGCCAAGCTCTTGCAGCTTGGCGTTGATTGCTGCTTCCTGAAGCGTCATGGTGAGGGTTTCCCGGTTGATGTGAACAGACTCGGCATTCTACTTCACTCCCCGTCTTGAAGGGGCGGGAGTTCCTTCCTGGATTTGGGGCAGGAGGGAGCAGACCATAAGCAAACGATGCCCCTGGCCGGAAGTTCCGGCCAGGGGCTCTCGTCGGGTCCGGTGGTTTTCGGAACCTCAGCGGTCTGTTACAACTTGCGCTGCCGAGGGGAGCGCAAAGACGTGTTCAGGAGGCTTTCTCCGCAAACCGCAGACCCTTGACGATACAACCGTGGGACACAAACACCTCCTCCCGGTGGGGGATAAGTCTTGGCCGGCAAGGCTTTCGGAATGATCCGGCCCTTCAGAAGGAACGGATCACTCCACCTGCTGCCAAGTGAACGGAAGCAGCCTACCGAAAAAGCGTCAGGGTTGCCGT
>NZ_JENA01000176.1 GCF_000586015.1 Candidatus Synechococcus spongiarum SH4
AGATGCCCAGGGTGTGCAACGGCAGGTGCAGGCCTGTCAGCAGGCCGGCGTTGGGCGGGTGGTGCTGGTGAGCTCCCTGTGCAGTGGCCGGTTCCGGCACAGTCTCAATCTGTTCGGCCTGATCCTGGTGTGTAAGCGCTGGGGAGAAGAAGCTCTGGAGCAAAGCGGTCTGGATTGGACCGTTGTGCGACCGGGGGGTCTGAAGGAAGGGGAAGCTGATCTGGAACAGCAGGAGTTGGTGGTGAGTGGCGCCAATACCCAGCAGCAAGGGGTCATTCCTCGCCGCTTGGTGGCCCGCTATTGTCTGGAGTGCCTGGACAGCCCCGGCGCCATCCGCCAAGTGCTGGAGATCACCAGCAAACCCCGTCAGACGGCGTGACCCTGGCAAGGGGGCACGCCCCCACCGCGGCAGACTGGGGCCATCCCCAGCGATTTCTCCGGATCCCATGGATCACAGCACTGGTCAAACCACCCCCCTCCATGAGGCTGCCCAGGCGGCTGGAGCGCGCTTTAATCCCTTTGCCGGCTGGATCATGCCCTTGCAGTTTGCGGGGGTGGTGGTGGAACACCGGGCTGTGCGCAATGCCGTCGGGGTGTTCGACATCTCCCATATGGGGGTGCTCACCCTGCGGGGACCGGCGGTGAAGGATGCCCTCCAGGGGCTGGCGCCGTCGGATCTGGGGCGCATCGGACCGGGAGAAGCCCAGTACACGGTCCTGCTCAATGAACAGGGGGGCATCCTTGACGACCTGATTGTCTATGACCGTGGCCTGGTGGCAGGTGAGCATGAGGTGGTGGTGGTGGTGAATGCCGCCCGCTGCGCCGCGGACACCGCCTGGCTGGAGCGCCATCTTCCGCCCAGGGGTTGCACCATCTCCGACCGCAAGGGGGACGGGGTGCTGCTGGCCCTGCAGGGTCCCCAGGCCGTGCCCCTGCTGGAGCGTTTGCGGGGCTGGGACCTGCAGGGGGTGCCCCGTTTTGGCCATCGCCAACTGGCCTGGGGGGATGAGCAGGTGTTTCTGGCCCGCACCGGCTACACCGGCGAGGACGGGGTGGAGATGCTGTTGTCCCGTGAAGGGGGGCAACAGTTGTGGCGGGAACTGCTGGAGCACGGGGCGCAGCCCTGTGGCCTGGCGGCCCGGGACACCCTGCGTCTTGAGGCTGCCCTCCATCTCTACGGCCAGGACATGGACGCCAGCCACACCCCCCTGGAGGCTTCCCTGGGATGGCTGGTCCATCTGGAAATGCCCCATCCCTTCATCGGTCGCGAAGCTCTGGAAGCCCAGACCCGCACAGGCGCGCCACGGCGGTTGGTGGGCCTCACCCTCCAGGGGCGCGCCATCGCTCGCCACGGCCATTCCATTCTGGACACCGCAGGGAACATCATCGGGGTGGTCACCAGTGGAAGCTGGTCCCCCAGCCTGGGCCATGCCATTGCCCTGGGTTACGTGCCCACCGCCATGGCCAGACCCGGCACGGACCTGTTGGCGCAGGTGCGGGGTCAGCAGGTGGCCGCCCGGGTGGCGCGCCGCCCCTTCTATCGCCGCGGCTAGCCTGGTTCCATTGCATGATCTACCCCCTTGACGCTGCCCCAGCCCGGTCTTATCAGCGGAGACGCCCTGTCTCCCGCCACACGCCCCAACAGTCGGGGGCGCTTCGGACGTTTCGGGGGGCAGTACGTGCCGGAAACTCTGATTCCCGCCCTGCAGGAACTGGACCAGGCCGCTGCCCAGGCCTGGCGGGATCCGGCCTTCACCGAGGAACTGAACCATCTGCTGCGCACCTACGTGGGTCGGCCCACCCCTCTCTACGAGGCCACCCGACTCACGGAGCACTACCAACGCCCCGACGGTGGTCCCCGTTTGTGGCTCAAGCGGGAAGATCTCAACCACACCGGCGCCCACAAGATCAACAATGCCCTGGGTCAGGTGCTCCTGGCCCGTCGCATGGGCAAGACACGGATCCTGGCGGAGACCGGCGCCGGTCAACACGGGGTGGCCACCGCCACGGTCTGCGCCCGTTTTGGCCTGGAGTGCGTGATCTACATGGGGGCCGAGGATATGCGCCGTCAGGCATTGAACGTGTTCCGCATGGGTCTGTTGGGAGCTGAGGTGCGCCCCGTCACGGCGGGCACCGCCACCCTCAAGGAAGCCACCAGCGAAGCCATCCGCGACTGGGTCACGAACGTGGAATCCAGCCATTACATCCTGGGTTCCGTGGCCGGCCCCCACCCCTATCCCCGGTTGGTGCGGGATTTTCACCGGGTCATCGGGGAGGAAGCCAAGGGTCAGTGCCAGGAGGCCTTTGGCCGCCATCCCGACGTGCTCATGGCCTGTGTGGGGGGCGGCTCCAACGCCATGGGATTGTTCCATCCCTTTGTGGAGGATCAACGGGTGCGGCTCATCGGCGTGGAAGCCGCCGGTGAGGGGGTGGCCACCGGTCGCCATGCCGCCACCCTCACCGCAGGCCGCCTTGGCGTGCTCCACGGGGCCATGAGTCTGCTGCTGCAGGACGGGGAAGGGCAGGTGTTGGAAGCCCATTCCATCAGCGCCGGCCTGGACTATCCGGGGGTGGGGCCGGAGCACAGCTACCTGCAAGAGATTGGCCGGGCCGAGTACGTGGCGGTTTCCGATGATGAGGCCCTGGCGGCGTTGCAGCGGCTCTGCCGGCTTGAGGGCATCATCCCCGCCCTGGAAACAGCCCACGCCCTGGCCTGGCTGGAAACCCTCTGCCCCACCCTCCCGTCAGGAACGGAAGTGGTGATCAACTGCTCTGGGCGGGGCGATAAAGACGTGAACAGCGTGGCGGAGCGGTTGGGGCAGAAGATGGGGTGAGGAGGCAGAAGACAGGGGCGGCGTGGATTGTGGGGGTGGCCCGGGGTGTGCTAAAGGTAGAGTTCCACTCAGATCAGCGAGGTCAGCCACTTGCAGACCACAAGCTACAGCCTCAACGAGTTGCTCGACCGCGCAAGGGGTGGAACCCTCACCATTCCGCGGTTTCAACGCGAATTCATTTGGGAAGGACGAGACATTAGGTTACTTGTGGACTCAATGTCACGTTCATACCCAATTGGATCCCTGCTCTTATTGGCCAAAGGTCCAGCTCTGTCACTTGCTGATAATCGCGTTGATGCGGAAATTAGTCAGAATCAGACATCTGAAAGAAGTGACTCGGATGAGAAATACTACATTTTAGATGGTCAACAGAGAATCACCTCAATGGTTCGTATTTTCTTAAATGCTGATAAGAAAAACTATTATTCTTTCGATCTTGAAGAAATGTTGGATTCAAAAGCTTATGACAAGCATGAAGATTCATGGATTAAAATTACATCTCGCAAACATACAAGAAGAATACAAAGTCAAGAAACACAAGGACAATACTCAATCCAAATATTGTTTTGAAGCAGAGAGAATCACATAGAGAGGTAAGTAAATATATTCGAAACCGCAAAGATCTTGATGAAGACAAGAAGATTGACGCTAAAAGTAAGATAGTAGGTATATTTGAGTCTATAAGAAAATATAGG
>NZ_JENA01000177.1 GCF_000586015.1 Candidatus Synechococcus spongiarum SH4
ACCGCGCCACATGGCCGTGTTCATGGCAGGGGCCGCCAGCAGGGGCGCCTGGGTGGCCAGAACGGTGCTGCTGAGCAACGTGTCCGCCAGCCCATGGGCAAGACGGGCCAGCGTGGTGGCCGAGAGCGGCGCCACCACCACCAACTCGGCCCACTCCGCCAGGGCGATGTGCAGTGGCCGCGGCTGGCAGGGATCCCATTGGTGCTCCTCCAGGCTGCAGGGCTGGCGGGAGAGGCTGGCCAACGCCAGGGGGCTGACAAACTGCTCCGCCCTGGGGGAGAGAACACAGCGCACCCGGGCCCCCTGCTGCACCAGGCTGGACACCAATCGGGGCAGCTTTACGGCGGCGATGCTGCCGCAAACGGCCACCAGAATGCGCCGACCCACAAGGGGATCCGCCGGAACCGGGCCTTCAGTCTTCGTCAAAGGGCTCCTGGTCGATCAGGTGGCGATAGGGCCGGACCAGATCCGGCCGGCGGATGGCCAAAGCCCGTAGCAGATGCCAGTCCTGGAGGCCCGCGAAGGCATTGGCATAGTCGTCCTCCTCCAGGCGGCGGGCAATGGCGGCAACGGCGTTTCCATCCATGGCGGCCAACTGACGCCCGGTCTCCTCGGTTGTGTTGATTGGATCGGATCCCATCATCCGGCAAGGCGGGTGTTCACAGTCTGGGGGCAGGGGCGCGTATGGTGGACATCCGGGGAGTTAGCTCAGTTGGTAGAGCGCTGCGATCGCACCGCAGAGGTCAGGGGTTCGACTCCCCTACTCTCCATGGCCCCGGTTGGCGTCTGACTATGCTAGGGTGGTCACATGTCTCAATCCAAACGTGAGCAGGTGGTCAGCCATCTGCGCTACATTCGGCAAGAGTTGCGGGAAATGCACCAGGGGGTCCAGGAGGATGGCCTTTTGCCTGATCCTGGCGAAGTTCGTGGTGTCATGGCCCAGATGGAAGCGCTCCTGGAGTTGGTTGCCGGTCGTTCCGCCCGCAAGGCCAGGAGTTCCAGCAAGCCTTGACGTCGTCCATGGTGACGTTCATGGGATGATGGGCCACGGGCTGGCAGCGGTGATGGGGGAGTATCCCCTGCTGGCCATTGAGAATTGAGAACAGAGAAACGGGAAAACCGGCGAGACGACATGGAAAGAGCCATGGGCCTCAGGTCATGTAGGCGGCCATCCCGGACCCTGCTCGGTTGGGGACAGGCGATCCTGCGGGAATCCATCCCACCGTTTCCGCGGAGCTCATCCTTGGAAAGCGGGGCGTGGGAATCCCCCGACCCTCCATGCTTGCCCCATCAACCACCCTGTCTTGATCGTTGTGGGTCTCCCTGCCTGGGATCCCATGGCGCTTGTCGGCACTCATCAAGGAGACCCAAGCAATCGGCTTTGCCGTCTACTCCCTTGCACCTATGGTTGAGCAAGTCTTGACGATCCAGGAATGAGCATCCCAGCCAAGTCCACCGAGGCGCCAAGCTTTGCCAAGACCTGGCGACAGGTGAAAGGCAATGCCCCCAGCCTTTGCCACGATCTGGTGTCTGATCTTGGTTACTGGGCTGATTGACTTCATCTTTTCCACATCACTTTCCTTTCTACTGGGAGAGAGTATCGGCGAATACACGATAATAGCCACGACGGTTGGCTCGCTGCCTACAACAATTCTAGCCAATCTAGCCGGTATCCTGATGATGGCGGTGCCGGCAATCTATTACACTACAGATCGCTGTCCCAATCCTGGCGAGATCGTTAGTATCCTTAGGCACAAGCCATTGCGCTACCTGCTGGCCGGCTTCCAATTCACCATCGTCGGAGGCATTGGCTTGCTGCTCTGCGTGATTCCGGGCATCCTGGTGATTCTAACAAGCCCACTCTATGTCCACTATGTCTTTACAACAGATCTAAACCTGATCAACTGCCTGAGCAAGGCATTCAAAGGGATGTTTCAGAATTTCGGCTCCTATTTTGCTGTTTCGTTGCTGTGTTCCCTGGCCGTAGTCGGCTCAACAATTCTCTGCGTTTTTCCTGTGCTGGTAGTGTATCCAATGACAGCACTCTACATGCAAAACTACATCCACCACAAAGGACTGGTTCGCGCCCGGGAGCTTGCCTGAGTTCAGGTGACGGGGAACGTGGCCCAGCCCAACAGGGTCCAGCCCGCCACCCGCACCAGCCAGTAGCCCAACAACAGCATCAGCAGCACGGCCATGGGGCGACCGGAGGGCAACGGCAGCGCCAGGCGGCGTTGCCGCAGGGAACGCCAGGCAGCCCAGCCCAGCCAGGCCACCAAGGGCGGTCCGAAGACGTGGTGATGCAACGCCAAGCCCAGGTCTCCCCGCAGACTGGCCATGGCCGAGCGGGTGAGGTGACAGGTGGGGCAGGGAACCCCGGTGATGCTCCGGAAAGGGCAGACGATCCCGGGCAGGTGAACCCCTTGGCCCCGGGCCGTCAGGTAGCCGAGGGTGGCCAAGGGCAGAAGAGCAAGCCAGCGCTGGTGCCCGATCATGGCGCCCGATTCACCCCTGCCAGGATACAGCCTAGATGCGGTTGCGCCGCTGGCGCAGTTCCGCCAGCACCTCCACCGGGTCCGTCTTGCCCGTGGCCGTCTGCAGGGCGGGAGTGTGGCAGCGCAGGAAAGGATTCACCTGCAATTCTACCTCCAGGCGGGACGGGATGGTGGGCAGCCGGGCTTGGCGCAGTTGCGCCACTTGCCGGGCGAAGGCTTGCAGGGCCGGATTGTGGGGATCCTGGTCAAGGGCAAAGGCCACGTTCTTGGCGGTGTACTCATGGGCGCACCAGATGCGCGTATCGGGGGGCAACGCAGCCAGGCGCCGCAATGAACCGAGCATCTGGGCCGGTGTTCCCTCGAACAGACGGCCGCATCCACAGGAGAAGAGGGTATCTCCACAAAACAGTTCGGGGGGTTGCCTTTGGCCGTTCACGACGCAGGCCGGCAGCACGTAGGCCACGTGACCCATGGTGTGGCCCGGCATGGCCAGCACCTCTACGGCACGACCCAGTAGCATAAAGCGATCCCCGTCTTCCACCGGATGGGAGAGGGGCGGCAAACGGCGCCGATCCTTCCCATGGCCCACCACCATGGCCCGGGGCCAGCGCCGCAGCAATTCCGCGGTTCCGCCAACGTGGTCCCGGTGGTGATGGGTGTGCAGCACCGCTACCAATTCCATCTCCCCATGCTCCAAGGCCGTGATTACCGGTTCGGCCTCCGCCGGATCCACCACGGCGGCTAGCCGGCACCGGGGCTTCTCCAGCAGAGGAACGAGGTTGTCCTGCAGGGCAGGGAGCCGACGAATGCGCAAACCGTTGACCTCCTCCCAGCCATGACCGGCGGGGATTCCTTCTCTCAAGCGGGACATAACTGCGCCTCTTGGTTCAGGTGGGTTCCTACTTCACGGCCAAGTGCGGGCAAGCCCGTCCTACCTTCCGCTCCACAGGCGTTTTGCCTCGCCGCCAGTCCGGCGGCGAGGACGTTGCGT
>NZ_JENA01000178.1 GCF_000586015.1 Candidatus Synechococcus spongiarum SH4
TTGGCGCACTGCATGGGGAATCCCATCACTCACCCAGTTACTTCAGTAACCGTATGCCCCGTACCATCAGTACCAAGCCTAATTATTCCGTCGGATGGTGGCAGCGTAATGGATACCAGCCGCCACAGCGCGATGTCTTCCGGATCCTGGAACGGATAACCGCCTACCGCTTCCAGACACCACCACCTGAGCGAGTTGGTCAGGTCAAGGAGGTGGATGTACGCAAGGCTGCCCAGGCTTTCCGGAAGCTCAAAGGTCGAGTGGATGATGTCATCACTTCTCCCCCCTACTTGAACACCACGAATTATCGTGAAGATCAATGGTTACGTCCTTGGTTTCTTGGTGACGATAATCCTTGGGCCTCCTGTAACGGTGGAGATGATCGATATCACAGTGAAGGCATGTACTGGGCGTTTTTGCAATCCGCCTGGTCCGGCATTGCTCCCCTGTTGTCACAACAGGTGCGGCTTGTCACACGGATCGGTAGCCGACAGCAGAATAAAGACGCCCTGCGTGGCGGGCTCATGCAGTCACTGACGCAGGAGTTGAACCGACCCGTCAATCCCGTTCACGCAGGGCTCAGCTCAAAAATTGTCAATACTCAGGCCAATGCGTTTCGGGGATCAAAGGTATCGCAACTCACGGAGCATGACTTCCTGTTTACAGCATAGGGAGGCTAAGCGAGAAGCGGAAACAATCCCCTCCGCAAACCCACCACCCTCAATACTCAATGCCCGCCTGGGCCTTCACTCCCTGCTCCCGGAAGGGATGGCGCACCATGGTCATCTCCGTCACCAGGTTGGCGGCGGCAATCAGGCCGGGGGGCGCGCCCCGGCCCGTCAGAGCCACGTGAGTGAGGGGCGGGCGCTGCTCCAGACCGGCTACGACGGTCTCCAGGGGAATGTAGCCCAGTTTCAAGGCCACGTTGATCTCGTCCAGCAGCCCCAGCTTGACGGCGGCATCGGGCAAATAGACGCACGCCTGCCGCTAGGCACGGTTCACCACCTCCCGACCCCGCTCGATCCCGGTCCTGGGTGTTCCGGGTGAAGCCTTCCTCCAGGATGCGCAGCACCAAGCCCCGCCGTGGTTTTGCCCTTTCCCCGGCCTGTGACCACCAGCCTCAACCCTTCAAGGTAGAGTGCCCTAACCGCTTGAGTACGGAGACGATGCAAGCTGGTGATCCCTGCCAGGCCAGCCAGCCTTCAGAAGTGACGCCCTCAACCTCCTTTCATACCCAGCCGATCCTGAACTCGCCTTACGAGATTCCTCGCCGGCATTGGGAACTGGATGAGGAAGGCCAGCCAACGGGAAAGATCTGCCAGAGCCGGCGCCACTTCACGTTCATCACGCCGATCCCGAAGCCGAAGAAGCTGGGGAGCAGAGGGAAGGCATCACAGCAGGAGATCATCTTGACCGGGAAGAGGCCAGCACTGGAGAGGGAGGATCAGCAGTACAACCTGGAGCAACTGATTGGCAGTCTCCGTGCTCAGGTCAACCGGTGGCGGGCCATTGCGGATCCAGCCAAGTGGCGCGTCACCGGGGAGACCGCCCGTCTACTCCGGCACTGGCGCCGGCAGATGCCCTCACACAGCGGGTTTCACCCCTTCTTCTGCCAGGTGGAAGCGGTGGAAACGATCATCTGGCTCACCGAAGTGGCCCCAAAGCTTGGCAAAACAGGCCGTGATTTTCTTGGCCATTTAGAAGACGTCAACCAGCAGGCAAACCCCGGTCTTTCCCGCTTGGCGTTGAAGCTGGCCACCGGCGCCGGCAAGACCACGGTCATGGCCATGGTCATTGCCTGGCAAACCATCAACGCGGTGCGCCATCCCAACAGCGGGCGATTCACCCGGGGATTCCTGGTGGTGACACCCGGCATCACCATCCGGGACCGCCTGCGGGTGCTCCACCCCAACGATCCGGACAGCTACTACCAAAGCCGCGATCTGGCGCCGCCGGATATGGTGCGTGATCTGGACCGGGCCATAATCGTCATCACCAACTATCACGCCTTCTTGTCGCGGGAAACGCTGGCCGTCTCCAGGGGAGGCCGTGCGCTCCTACAGGGGCAAGGACCACAGGTAACGACCCATGAGAGCAAGGGGCAGATGCTCCAGCGGGTGATGCCGCAGTTGATGGGTGTGAACAACATCCTGGTGCTCAACGATGAGGCGCACCACTGCTACCGGGAGAAACCTGCCGAGGAAAGCGAGGAAGACCAACTGAAAGGCGAAGAGAAAAAAGAGGCGAACAAGAACCAGGAAGCTGCCCGGGTCTGGATCTCGGGCCTGGAAACCGTATCGGAGAAACTGGACATTGGGCGCGTGATCGATCTTTCCGCCACCCCGTTTTTCCTACGGGGATCCGGTTATGCGGAAGGGACGCTTTTCCCCTGGACGGTGAGCGACTTCTCCCTGATGGACGCCATCGAATGCGGCATCGTGAAACTACCCCGGGTTCCCGTGGCGGACAACATCCCCAGTGGGGAGATGCCCAGATTCCGTAATCTTTGGGATCACATTGGCAAAAAGATGCCGAAAAAAGGCCGGGGGAAGGCCGCCGCACTGGATCCGCTGAGCATCCCGGCGGAGTTGCAAACCGCCCTGACCGCCCTCTACGACCATTACAGCCGCACCTTTCAGCAGTGGCAGGAGGCGAACATTTCGGTCCCGCCCTGCTTCATCGTGGTGTGCAACAACACCTCCACATCCAAGCTGATCTACGATTACGTCTCAGGCTTCCAGCGCTCAACCCAAGACGGTTCCACCGCAACGCAGCCAGGTGCGCTGCCACTGTTTCAGAACTTTGACGAGCATGGCCGGCCGCTGGCCCGTCCCCGCACCCTGCTCATTGACAGCGAACAGTTGGAGTCCGGTCAGGCGCTTGATCCCAGCTTCCGCACTGCAGCAGCCGACGAGATTGAACGGTTTCGGAAAGATATCATCAGACGAACCGGGAACCGCCGCCAGGCTGAAGCCATTGCTGATGGGGACCTGTTGCGGGAGGTGATGAACACCGTGGGCAAGGCCGGGCGCCTGGGTGGCGAGACCCGCTGCGTGGTGTCGGTCTCCATGCTGACGGAAGGCTGGGACGCCAACACCGTCACCCACGTGCTTGGGGTGCGGGCCTTCGGCACCCAGCTTCTCTGTGAGCAGGTGGTGGGCAGGGCGCTGCGCCGGCAGTCCTACCACTTGAACGATCAAGGCCTCTTCGACGTGGAGTACGCCGATGTTCTGGGTATCCCCTTCGACTTCACGGCCCGCCCCGTGGTGGCCCCGCCCCAGCCGCCGCGGGAGGCGCTCCAGGTCCAGGCCGTCACGCCGGAGCGGGACGGATGCGAGATCCGCTTCCCCCGGGTGCAGGGGTATTGGGTGGAATTGCCCAAGGAACAGCTATCGGCCACGTTCAGCCCTGATTCCACAATGGAGCTCACCCCTGATCTGGTGGGTCCCACCGTCACCCACAACGAGGGCAT
>NZ_JENA01000179.1 GCF_000586015.1 Candidatus Synechococcus spongiarum SH4
GAATGGCTGAAGTGCATTGTTCCCGTCTGCGCCTGCCCGGGGAGCCGGGGTTCTGGTGTTTCCGCCTGGACGGGCAGGGCCTGATCCGCGACTTGCGCCCCGAGGCGGCGGATCAGGCCCCGGAGGCGCGTCATGATCGCCACTGGCGTTGGCAGGGGGACTGGTTGAGTCCGGCGGCGGTGGACTTGCAGATCAACGGCCTGCAAGGGCTTTGGTTCGGCCATCTGGAAGCGGGGCAGTTGGGCCGTCTTCACCAGGCCCTGGCGTGGCTCCGGCGGCAGGGGGTGGATGCCGTCTGTCCCACCCTGATCACCGCGCCACTGGCGCGGTTGCGCCGGAGCCTGGCCCTGCTGCGCCAGGTTCGACAGCAGCAAAGTCCGGGGGAAACCCGGCTACTGGGGGCTCATCTGGAAGGTCCTTTTCTGGCGGAGAGCAGGCGCGGCGCCCATCCCCGCCGCCATGTGCAACCCCTGGAGCCTGGGCAACTCCAACAACTCATGCAGGGTTTCAGCGCCGAGGACGTGGCCCTGCTCACCATGGCGCCGGAACTGGACCCCCACCATGCCGCCCTCACCTGGCTGGTGGAGCAGGGCATTGTGGTGAGTCTTGGACACACGGAGGCCAGCCAGGCCCAGGCGGGCGCAGCCTTCGCGGCAGGGGCGCGTCTGCTGACCCACGCGTTCAACGCCATGCCCCCCTTGCACCACCGGGCTCCGGGTCCCGTTGCCGCCGCCTGCCTGGCCCCGGAGCCGGTGTTCCTGGGGCTCATTGCCGATGGGGTCCATGTTGATCCTGCCGTGGCGGTGCTGCTCACCCGCATGGCCCCCGGTCGGGTGGCGCTGGTGAGCGACGCTCTGGCCCCCTACGGCCTGGCGGAGGAGGGGCGTTATCCCTGGGGGCAGCGCTGGATCACGGTCCGGCAGGGGGTCTGTCGGCTGGAGGACGGCGTCATGGCGGGGGCCACGGTGGGCATCCTGGAGGGGGCTGGCCGACTGGCCCGCTGGAGCCGGAATCCGGACGAGGCGATTCTGGCGGCAACCGTACGGCCACGGGCTGCTTTGGGGTGCGGGGACAGTGTGGTCCAGCACCTGCAGGGCGCCGCCCTGGCCCGACTCCTGCGCTGGCGCTGGCAACCGGAGGCGGGCCGTCTCAGTTGGTCCACGCCGCAACTGTCCGCTTGACGGTCTGTCCCTGGCTAGGTCACGGCATCCGAAACGGCGGCGGCCCCAAGGTCCGCTTTCCCCTGGACGGCTTGCCAGTATTGAATCAAGGCCGACTGGGCATTGCGTTCGGCTTCGTCCTGACGACGGAGAACCGGACGGTAGGAGCCGTCGGTCTCCATCTGCCAGGCTCCGCAATTGTCCTGCAGATAGAGGCTGAGCAGGATCTCCAGCTTCTGGCGCAGCAGGGGATCCTCCACAGGGGTCAGGCACTCCACCCGTCGGTCCAGGTTGCGGGTCATCCAATCGGCGCTGCCGATGTATGCCTCCGGGTTGCCGCCGTTGCCAAACCAGAAGATGCGGGAGTGCTCCAGAAAGGGGCCAATGACGCTGACCACGCGAATGGATTCGCTCAAGCCGGGCACACCGGCCCGCAGGGAACACATACCCCGCACAACCAGTTCAATGCGAACACCCGCCTGGGCTGCACCGTAGAGGGCCTGGATGATGGCGGGATCCACCAGGGAGTTCATCTTGGCGCGAATGTGGCCTCCCCGTTGCTCCCTGGCGTGTTTGACTTCCCGGTTGATCATGGCCTCCATGCGATCCCGAAGGGTCACCGGCGCCACCAGAAGTTTGCGGAAACGCTGCTGCTTCCCATAACCGGTGAAGTAGTTAAATAGCTCCACCAGGTCTTGCCCAATCATTGAGCAACAGGTGAACAGGCCAAGGTCTGTATAGAAACGAGATGTTTTTACATTGTAATTGCCAGTGCCAATATGGGCATAACTTCGTACACCGTGTCGCTCCTTGCGCACAACCAAGGCTACTTTTGTGTGGGTCTTGTAACCCAGGACGCCATAGACAACATGAACACCGGCCCGCTCCAGTTGCCGGGCCCATTGAATGTTGTTGTCTTCATCGAAGCGCGCCTTCAACTCCACCAGAGCCAACACCTGCTTGCCATGCTCCGAAGCCCGCTCCAGAGCATCCACAATGGCGGACTCTTTTGATAATCGATAGAGGGTGAGCTTGATCGCCAGCACATCCGGATCATCGGCAGCCTGGTTAATAAACTCCTCCACCGAACCGGCAAATAGATCATAGGGGTGATACACCAACACGTCACCCCGGCGAATCACGTCAAACACACTCTCGAATTCTTCCCGGGGGAGGGAGCCGTCCGCCAGCAAACTCTTCTGGGCCCGACGAAACGGCGGCGGCACCCGACCCCGATGGGGGGGATAGCGGAGTTGGGGTTGAGCCGTGGTGGTGAGCTGAAACAGATCATCCAGCCCCAGGGGACCACGGATGCGATAGAGGTCTTCCTGCTCAACCGCCATGCCTGCCATCAATTGATCCACCACCCCTTGGGGCATGTGCTCGTCCACCTCAAGGCGCACCACCCGCCCTTCCAGACGGCGCTTGCGCAGGCTGGCTTCAATGGCTTGCAGCAGGTCGTCAGCTTCCAGCTCCAGATATTCCAGATCCGCGTCACGGGTCACCCGGAAGAAATAATGGCCTGTCACCACTGTGCCGGGAAAAAGCACATCAAGATTGTGGGCGATGATCTCTTCCAGAAGAACAACGGTGCGCACAGAGTCGAGGGTGGAAAGCTGGGTGGGAATATCCACAAAGCGGGGCAGGCTTCTGGGCACCTTCACCCGGGCAAACTGGTGGCTGCCGATTGCCGAATCCTGAATGAGCACCGCAATGTTCAGGCTCAGGTTGCTGATAAACGGGAACGGATGAGCCGAATCCACCGCCAGAGGCGTGAGCACAGCAAAGACAAGCGACTGAAAGTACCGGGTGGTCCAATCCCGCTGCTGACGGTTGAGTTCCGTATATCTAAAAACCTCCACGCCATGGTCCTGCAGGGTGGGGACAAGGTAATTCTTGTAATGGTTTTGTTGTTGTTGTAACAAAGGGGTGAGTTGCTCGCGAATATCCAGCAATTGTTGCAGGGGTGAGCGGCCATCCAGGCTGAGTTGGTCAACCCCTGCTTCCACCTGGGATTTGAGGGAAGCCACCCGCACCATGAAAAACTCGTCCAGATTGTTGCTGAAAATGGCGCTGAATCTGGCCTGCTCCAGCAGTGGCGTTTGCGGGTTCAGCGCCTGGGCCAGCACCCGCTGGTTAAACTGAATCCAGCTTCGCTCCCGGTTAATAAACGAAGACGCGGAAAGGCCGACGGCTGCCATGGAAGACAAGAGAAAGTCCAGCAGGAGGCTGTGATACAACACCCTTGTTTCTTTCTAGCAGATTTTCTTTTCAGTGTTTCCCTGGTGGAAGA
>NZ_JENA01000180.1 GCF_000586015.1 Candidatus Synechococcus spongiarum SH4
AACGGGCGCCCAACTGCGCGGCCAACTCACGGGCCAGCTTGGCGTCTTTGACGTCAGGCAGGCTGGCCAGAGGGGAGCGGTGGGTGCTGTAGAACACCATACCGATAAACACCATGCCTCCGAACACGTTGCCCACAGTGACGGGGAAAAAGTTCCAGAAGAACACGTCAGCAAAGCTGACGCCGGATCCCAGCAGCGGACCGGTGGTGTGCAGGAACATGTTGACCACAATGTGCTCCATTCCCAGGGTTTGGAATGCGGTGATGGGGAGCCAGCAGGCCAACAGTTTTCCGGGTACGCTCTTGCTCACCAGGGCCATGGTCACCCCCAGGCACACCAACCAGTTGGCGACCACACCCCGCAGGATGGCCAGCAGAAATCCTGTTATCCCCAGGTCTTTATATTTAACAATGACGTTGTTGCGGTTCAGATTGATGATGGTTTGGGCCACCCCCTGCCAGACGCCCCCATCGGCGGTAGGCTCCAGATTGCCCGCACTGGTGAGGCTGATGGCCATGATGCCTGCCACCAGGGCACAGCCCAGGAAATTGCCAAGCCACACCCAAAGCCAGTTGCGGACTGTTTTGTTCCAGGTGCTTTTGCCGGCCCAGGTGGCCATGGGGAGGAGGGCGAAGTTGCCGGTCACCAGTTCCATGCCAAACAGGACAATGCTGGCAAAGCCGAAGGGGAACAGCACGGAACCCAGAAAGGGGAGCCCGCTTTGCTTGGCCACCGTCAGGGCCAGAGCGGTGGCCAGGCCCAGAATGGAGCCGGAATAAAAGCCCCGCAACAGCAGGTCCTTGGTACTGACAAGAGATTTCTTGCCGCCAGCGGCAATCATTCCATCCACCAATTCATTGGGGAGGACATAGTCCATCTCGCTGTTAGAGTTGGCCATGATGATCTAGGAATTAGAAGAGCGTTGGATAAATTGTTAGAGTTTATCAAGACATCTCTGAACACAGGTCTTCTCCGAAGAGTTCCTGGGGGAAATTTCGTCAAGCCGCAGTTGTGGTTTTTGGCGTCGCGCCGTAGTGCTCCATTAACAGCTCTTTCAAAGCTGCATTCACCTCATTTCTTGGCACACGTTTGCGCACCAGTTCACCAAGGCTGGGTTGCCCCCCCTGACTACCCCCAAGGGTGACGTCATAGGCTTCCACCATGCCCTGATCGGTTTTGGCCTTGGTTCCGGTGAGGCCAATGGCGCCCATGTAGGCCTGGGCACAGGAGTTGGGACAACCGGTCCAGTGGATTTTCACCTCCTGGGGCAGATCCAGATCCTTGTCCAGGGCCGTTGCTGTGGCCATGGCCTGGTCCTTGGTGTTGGTGAGGGCAAAACCGCAGTAATTGGACCCTGTGCAGGACACGGTTCCCGCGGCAACGCCCTGGGGATGAAGCGGGTAGCGCTGCAGGAAAGGCTCGGCCGTGAAAGTCTCCACCTTGTGGTCCGGGATGCCGGGAATCAATGCGTTCTGATCTTCGGTAAAGCGCACCTCCGAGCAGCCATAGATGCGAGACAACCGGGCCAGTTCCTGCATGGCGCCACAACTGAGCCGCCCAACGGGCACATGGATCCCCGCCACGTTCAAACCCGGTTGCTTCTGTGGCTGGATGCCGTACAGATTGCGTGGCTGTTGGTTAAACACCGATCCGGGGTCAGGCTCCAGCGGCCCGAAGCGCTCCTCCACCATGGCCCGGAACGCCTCCACACCCACAGCATCCAGATAGAACCGGAAGCGACCCTTGGGGCGCTTGCTGCGCTCGCCGTTGTCGCGCCACAGGCCGCAGACCACGCCGGTCATGCGGCAAGCCTGATCCAGGGGAATCCAGGCATTGAGGGGGACGGCATAGGCATTCAGCACGGAGGAGAGCACCCCACCCACCCAGACGCCAAACCCCATCACCCCGTCCTTCTCCACGGGATGGAACACAATATCGTTGTGCAGCAGGAAGTTATCCCTGGATCCCGCCACAGCGGTGTTCCACTTGCGGGGCAGATTGGAAAACTCTCGATTGCCTTGACCGTGATTGGTCAGGTGGTCCTGCAGTGCCTGGGTGTAGGGGCGCGTGTCGAGGATTTCGTGGGGATCGATTCCGGCCAGGGGATTGCCAGTCACGTTGCGGGGATTGTCAAAGCCCGATTGCAGGGTGGTGATCCCCACGGCCTTGAGGCGTTCGAGGATGTCCGGGAGATCCTCCAGCAGCACCCCCCGAAGCTGGATGTTCTGGCGGGTGGTGATGTCTCCGACGCCATCCTCCCCGTAGCGAGCCACGATGGAAGCGAATACGTTGAGTTGGTCTGCGGTGGCAATACCGTTGGGCACCCGCAGGCGCAGCATGAACTTGCCCGGAGTTTTGGGCCGCCAGAACATTCCATACCACTTCAGCCGCAACTGAAGATCCGTGGAATCAACGTTCTCCCAGCCCAACCGGGCAAAGGTTTCCAGTTCGGAGCCAACCAGCAGGCCATCTTTTGCGGCCTTGTTCTTTTCAATCTTGTTGAGAGTCTTCCCTTCCAGATAGGGCGGCAAAGGCGTTGTGACCATGGCGTTGCAGGTAACAGGTGCAGAAGGCAACAAGTGCTGTTGCAGGAGGTCACAGCGCTTCAGAAGGATAGCGTCGCTGTGTTAAGAGGATTAAGCCCAGTCGTGGCCGCTGGCATCTGTACCTTCTGCTACATATTCTGAACTTGCTATTGGGCATGAATTGGAGCATCACGGACGAGGCATCTTGATGGTTGCCCAAGCATCTCTGGGAACGGTCTACCTGGTGGGTGCCGGCCCAGGTGATCCGGACCTGCTCACCGTGCGGGCCCACCGTCTGCTCCGCACCTGCGATGCCCTGGTCTACGATGCCCTGGTGCCGACCCAGTTGCTGGCTCTGCCCTCCCCCAACTGCCGCAAGGTATTTGTGGGCAAACGCCGAGGCCACCACTCCGTCCCCCAGCAATCCACCAACACAGTGCTGGCCCAACTGGCCCACACCCACAAGCTCATCGTACGGCTCAAGGGGGGAGACCCCTTCGTGTTTGGTCGTGGGGCGGAGGAGGCCGCCTACCTGCACGCCCTGGGCATCCCCGTGCAAGTAACTCCGGGCATCACTGCCGGGATCGCTGTCCCTGCCTACATCGGCCTGCCGGTCACCCACCGGGAGGCGGGATCCTCCATCACCTTCGTCACGGGTCACGAGCTGGTGAACAAGGTGCGCCAAAGGGTGAACTGGCAGGCCCTGGCCACCGCTACGGACACCCTGGTGATCTATATGGGCATCCACAACCTGGCGGCCATTGTGGCCCAGCTTCTGGCCGGTGGTCTGGATGCCGCCACCCCCGCCGCAGCCATTCAGCAGGGCGCCACCGCGTTACAGCAACACGTCATCGGCCCCATTGCCGACCTGCCCCAACGAGTGCGGGACTCCGGCCTGCAAGCCCCCGCCATTGT
>NZ_JENA01000181.1 GCF_000586015.1 Candidatus Synechococcus spongiarum SH4
CCACCCCGGCGCGGGCGCCGTCTTCACCCCGGATCACGTTGTCCTCGGGCAAGGCTTCGAGGGGGGTGGGGCTTTCCCAGAGGCGAAGCTGTTGCTTGACGCCGTCATAGGCCGCCAACCTGGCCAACACCTCCTGCCCCAGATAGCACCCTTTATCAAGGGCCACGGCCCCGGCCAAACCCAATTCAAAAGGATTGAAGTCGCTGTTGATCTCGTTGGGCCAGGCCGGCATCCCCTGTTGAAGCCGCAGTAACTCCACCTGTGTAGTGGTCAGCCGGGGGCAGCGTTCCAGCCATGGCGGCAAGGGGAGGGAGTCGGGCAGCAACAGCCGCAATCCCGGCGCCCCATCGCCAAAATCCGTGCCCCCCATCAGCAACGCCTGGGCATCCCCCAGGGACACCGGACCCCAGCCGGCGCCGGCGGCGTCCACGGTGATGCCTTCGGCAGCCAGCAGGGCGGCGGCTTCACCCAACAGACTCACCTGCCGGGCCTGGACCACGGGCAGCAGAGTGACCTGATCCGCGGGAAAGAGATGGCGATCAAAGCTCTGATGCAACGCCGGCCCGTCACCGGCCAGCACCATCAACCGGGCGGCCTGCTGGTCCACCAATACGTCCAGAAGGGCGGTGAGTCGCGCTGTGGCGGTCACTGCGCAACTGCGCCGCAGACAACCGGGTGGGGCGCTGCTCAGGTCCTGGGTGGTCTGGCCATGGAGAAAACGCAGGCTATCGACCCCGGTCAGGCGCAGAACCTGCACGGTCCGTTCCGTTCGCACCGGCCAGGCGCGGGGCTCCGGTAGAGCCTGGCTCAGCCAGTGGGGGAAGGGCAGGGGGGCGGTCATGGCTGATGCTCCAACGGGGTGCTGATGTGCTCCAGCAGGAAGAGGGATTTGAGATGGAGCCCCGCCGCGGCCAGGGCGGCTTGCCCCCCCTCCTGGCGATCCACAACGGCCACCACCTCCTGAACGGTATAGCCCGCCTCCCGCAACCGCTGCACCGCTTTGAGACAGGAATTGCCCGTGGTCACCACGTCCTCCAACACCGTCACCCGGGCGCCGGGGGGCGGCAATGGGCCTTCAATCCAGGCGCCGGTGCCATGGCCCTTGGGCTCCTTGCGCACAATGAGGGCATCCAGCCGGCGGCCCGCCAGCCCGGCGGCCATGGCCACGCAACTCACCAGGGGATCCGCCCCCAGGGTGAGGCCGGCCACCGTCTGGGCGGCGGGGTGGACCTGTTCCAGCAGCAGCGGCGCCAACAGCGTGGCGCCGCTGCTGCTGAGGCTGACGGGTTTGCAGTTCACGTAGTGTTCGCTGCGCCGGCCGCTGGCCAGGAGGAACTTGCCGCGCCTGTAGGCGTAGCGGGCCAGCATCTGCTGCAGGGCTTCCCGGCGTCGGGCCGGCGGGGGGTTCAACAACGGTGGAGCAGACGGCCGGATGTCCATGGCGCCGACAGGGGAGCTTCTATAGTGAAGGTTCACGGCTGATGTGATGGTCCGTTTTGCTCCACTGCTGCCCTTGCTGGTGAGCGCCATGCCCCTGTCGCCATTGGCCATGGCCGCGGACTGTGGACCCACGCCACCCGCCCCGGATGCTCCTGCCCCGTGGATCCGATCCTGGATGTCCCCGGCGTTGCTCCGGCGATTTGACCCTCTCCCCTCTCCCGAAGCTCACCAGAACCCCGCCCCGGACAGTAGCGAGGAACAACCGTTGGCCGCCACGGGGCAGGGGGACGAGCCTGCCTTTTGCCCCATCTAAGTCACGTCCAGATCACAACTCCGATAGGTGGCGGCCTCCGCCAGGTGTTCGGCTTCGATCCGTTCGGAATCCGCCAGATCGGCAATGGTGCGCGCCACCCGCATGAGGCGATCAAGGCTGCGCATGGAGAGGCCGAGACGGTCGGCAAGGCGATCCAGCAACTGGCGGGCGGCGTTGCTGAGGGGGCTGCAAAGGCGCAACTGACGACTGTCCAGGAGATGGTTATCAAACAGTTGGCGGCCAAAACGCTGGCTGGTGTTCCGGCGGCTGATGGCCAGCCGCTGCTGTACCTGGGCGGTGGTTTCCGCTGCGACGGGACGGCTCACCTCCATGGGGGAGAGCCGTCGCACCGGCACGTGGAGATCAATGCGATCCAGCAGAGGACCCGACACCTGGCGCCAATAGCGACGGCGCACGGCATCGCCGCAACTGCAGCTATGGACCGGATCCCCCCACCAGCCACAGGGGCAGGGGTTGGCCGCCGCCACCAGTTGAAACTGGCAGGGGAAGCGTAGTCGCTGCCCGGCCCGGGCAATGTCGATGGCCCCCTGTTCCAGGGGTTCCCGCAGATGGTCCAGGCAATGGCGGCCAAATTCCGGCAACTCGTCAAGAAACAGAACCCCGTGGTGAGCCAGGCTGATTTCACCGGGCAGGGGGTGGGGTGAGCCGCCCCCCACCAGGGCCGCCGGGGTGCAGCTATGGTGGGGAGCCCGGAAGGGCCGCTGATTGCGCAGGCCCGCTTCCGGCTGGGCAAAGGCCACCGAATGGACCCGTCGCACCGCCAGGGCCTCTTCCATGGAGAGGGGCGGCAGCAAATCGGGCAGGCACCGGGCCAGCACACTTTTGCCGCAGCCGGGTGGACCCACCAGCAGCATGTGGTGCCCCCCGGCTGCGGCAATTTCCAAGGCCCGCCGCCCATGGCTCTGCCCCTGCAGATCCCTGAGATCAAAACCGAACTCATCCGCCATGGCCGAGAAACAGCCTGGATCCGGGGCGGGTTGAGGTTGGGGATTGTTGAGTTGTTCCTGGGCCTCGTTGAGATCCGCCGCCGCCAGGACGGAGAGCCCGTCAATCTGGGCCGCCTCCGCCCCGTTTTCCTTCGGGACCAGCAGATGCCTGGCCCCTGCCGCCCGGGCCGCCTCGGCCATGGCCAACACCCCGCGCACCGGCCGCAGGCTGCCGTCCAGTCCCAGTTCTCCTGTGGCCCAGAGTCCCTCCAGCCAGGTGAGGGGAATACGCCCGGCGGCGGCCTGCAGGGCAAGGGCCATGGGCAGATCAAAGCTGGGGCCTTGTTTGCGCAGGGCAGCCGGAGCCAGGTTCACCGTGAGACGAGACACCAGGGGGCGCTGACCGCTGTTGCGCAGGGCGGAGCGGATCCGCTCACGGGACTCCTGCACCGCCGTATCCGGCAAGCCCACAATCTGGAATGCCGGCAAGCCGGGGCCCAAATCCGCCTCCACCACCACAGGGCAGGCATCCACCCCCACAATGGCGGCACTGGTGCAACGGGCAAGCATGGCGTTGAGCGCTCGAGTGTCCGGCCCAGTGTTCCCACGCTGGGGAATTCCGTCGTTGACTCCACCGGAACCATGGGGCGCCAGCGATCCCACGTCCCGGGATCAACCAACACGCGCAGGAAGGCG
>NZ_JENA01000182.1 GCF_000586015.1 Candidatus Synechococcus spongiarum SH4
TCCTGGAGGGGAGCGGCGGGCAGGCCCATGGTGACCCGTTCCAGGGCATCCATCATGTGATTGTTCTCGATGGACTGCTTCTGGGCCCGGGCCGTGACAATGGCGGCTTCATTCAGCAGGTTGGCCAGATCGGCGCCGGAGAAGCCGGGGGTGCGACGGGCCCAGGCGGAAAGGTCCACGTCCGGGCTGATGGGTCGGGTGCGGGCATGGACATTGAGAATGGCCTCCCGTCCCCGGCGATCCGGCAGATCCACCAGCACCCGCCGATCAAAGCGCCCCGGTCGCAGTAGAGCCGTATCCAGCACGTCGGGGCGGTTGGTGGCCGCCAGCAGGATGACGCCGGAATTGTCTTCAAACCCGTCCATTTCCGTGAGCAACTGGTTGAGGGTCTGCTCCCGCTCGTCGTTGCTCTGGCCGATGCCCGCGCCCCGCTGGCGGCCCACGGCGTCAATCTCGTCAATAAACACAATGCAAGGGGCTTTCTCCTTGGCCTGACGGAACAGATCCCGCACCCGACTGGCCCCCACCCCCACAAACAACTCCACAAATTCACTGGCGGAGATGGAGAAGAACTGCACCCCCGCCTCTCCGGCCACGGCGCGGGCCAACAGGGTTTTGCCGGTTCCCGGCGGCCCCACCAGCAGCACCCCCCGGGGAATCCGGGCGCCAATGCTGATGAACCGGTCGGGCTGCTTGAGAAAGGCCACCACCTCCTGGAGTTCATCCTTGGCTTCGTTGATCCCGGCCACGTCCTCAAAACAGATCTTGATGTCGTTCTCCGCGCGGAGGCGGGGTTTGCTGCGGCCAAAGCCCAGGGCCCGGTTGGCCGCCTTGGCGGAGCGGCGCAGCAGGAAGCCGAGGCCCGCCAGGATCAGCAGCACCAGCAGCAGATTGCTCAGCAGCCCGGCGGCCCAGGCCTCGTCCTGACGTTTGCCCTCAATGGCGAGGGGCACCCCGGCAGCTTCCGCCTCCTGAATCAGCACAGGATTCTCAGGGAACACGTCCACCACGCTCTGGCGACCGTCCGGTAAGGTGACTCGCACCTTGCGCAGGTCGCGATTCCAAAGCAACTCCTGCGCCTGACCATTGCGCACGACATCCACAAGACCGCTATAATTGAGCGTCTCCCTGGCTGGCTGGCTGGCTGGCGCAAACATGGTGACGTGATTCTGATTTGCCAGGGAATGTTCCCTTCTGGGGGCAACTGTAGCCAGATCCCCGCCCCCAATGGTTTGACGTAGCCCCGGGCCATGGCAAGAATGGAAGCTTAACGGTCCTGTGCCCCTGCAATCCAATGGCTGTCCCCAAGAAGAAAACCTCCAACCGGAAGCGGAATCAGCGCCGCGCCACGTGGAACCGCAAGGCGCACCTGGCTGCCCAGCGGGCCATGTCCCTGGGCAAAGCCGTCCTCAGCGGGCGGGCCAAGGGCTTCCACTACCCCGTGGACGATGCGGATGAAGAAGAAGAGGAAAGCTGAGCCGGTGCGGGCCAACTGACGGTTCCGGGCAGCCCCACGTCCACCAACCGGCGCCGGCCGTCCAGGCTGACCACCATCATCACCGGCGGCGCTCCATCCCCAGGGGGCTGGGCAGGTTGCAAGGCGCGATGGGGTGGAACCGAAGCCCAGAAACAGCGCAGCAACCGCTCCAGTTGCACCCCACTGAGGGCCCCCTTGCCGCGGCGCCGTTGCCGCGCCTCCGCCTGGAGCCGCCAGCGCAGGCTGTGGCGCCACTGTTGAGGAAGCACCAGCACCAGCCCATGAAGCCGCTCCCATGTGCCGGTGTAGTCCGCCAGCATATGGCTGCAACGGGTACACCAGGCCTGCTCCGCGGCGGAGGCGCCGGGATGGGGATCCTCCGGCCCCACCGGAAAGGGGCGGCCCCCCACCATCCAGCCCTCCAGCAGAAAGACATCTCCCCTATGCTCCCCATGGCCGCTGCGGTCCCCCCGCCCCCCGGCCAGGCCCTTATCGAAACGGGGAATAGAACAACGGCCTCTGGCGGCGAAGTCGTCCAGGGAGCGGTTCAGCCAGATCAGGTCATGGCTGCCGGGGGGACCGCGATCAATGGCGAAGGGATTGGCGGCCATGGCCTCGGCTCGGATGGGCAGGGGCAGGTAGTAGTCGTCAATGGAGGCCACAATGGGGGAAAAGCCGTAGGCGCGGCCCAGCACCGCCATGGCCAGGCCCAGGGTGGTTTTGCCGGCGCCCGGCACACCGGTCAGGCCAATGCGGGGCAGGGGGTGGGTCTGCCGCAACCTCCCCATGAGATGCGCCATGGGAATCCACAATCCCCAGAGAACACCGGGATGGTGGGGATCGCCGCCAGCGCCTCCACAACGGCGGCCGTGCCCAGCGCCTCCAACTGCTGATCCAGCCAGGGGGTCACCGCCCCTTCTTCCAGATCCAGGGTGGCGCGCCAGCCGCCATGGCCGGCCAACTGGCGGGCCAGGCGCCGCCGCTGGGCCGGCGCGTCCAGCACCGTCCGCAGGGTGAGGCGGTCATCAACCTGGAACGGTGGCGGGAGCATCGGCCCCGGGCAGGACATGGACACCACTCAGGATCCCAACTTGAACGCCTCCAGCACAACCGAGAAGACGAGGCCGATGCGGATGTTGTCCACAGTGTGCCGCAGCAGGGAAGGGGGGGCGACAGCAACCTCCAGGCTGCGGAGCCGCACCAGAACTTCGGCCGCCGCCAGCACCAGTAAGGCCCCCAGGTCGCTGTCACCGATCAGGGGAAGCTTCGACAACAAGGGAATCCCCAGTTGGCCGAGGAAAAAGCCGCCGGTGAGGCCGAGAATCAAGACCACCCGGCGCCGCCATGGGGTCTCCAGCAGGTCCAGAAGCCAGCGACCAACACCGGCGGAAGCACTCTGAAGACGGGTGTGTTGTGAGCTCAGGGTCCGGGCGGGGCGGGGCGGACGGGGGACGGGCTTCCCTGCAGATGCAGGAGCCCTTCCAGGTAGGCAAGATCCACGTGGGGCTGGGACCCCAGGGCAGGTCCTGTCAAAACAGTAGCGGGTTGTTGCGGCCCGTCACCCAGATGGTCCACCACTGCCGCGGCCCCGGTCAATCCCCGATCCCCCGTACCACGGCTTGGGGTCGCCAGGCACCGTAGCCCGGCCCGGCGGGCCGCCTCCAGGCCATGGGGGGAATCCTCAAGGACCACCACCTGATGAGGGGCCAGACCCGATTGGCGCAAGGCCATGGCATAGGCCTGGGGGTCGGGTTTCTTGCGGGTCACGTCCTCGCCACAAATCCAGCCGCAAAAGGCGGACCCCAGGGGTTGGAAGGGCCGGGTACACAGCAGCGCCTCCACCGCCCGGCGGCGGCTGGTGGTCACAATCCACTGCCGCCA
>NZ_JENA01000183.1 GCF_000586015.1 Candidatus Synechococcus spongiarum SH4
CGGATCTCGCTGGTGGCAATCATGGCAATGTTGATGCCCGCATCCGCCAGGGCGCGGAACATGCGGCCGGCGGTGCCGGCGGTGCAGGGCATTCCCGCCCCTACGGCGCTGACCCGGGCAATGGGTCCCCCTGGAATCAACTCCGCGCCCGGCCATTGCTGGAGCAGGGGAGCAAGGGCCTGGCGGGCTTGGTCCAAGTCCTGGCGGGGCAAGGTGAAAGCCAGGTCTCTGGCGGCCCCCAAGGGGGTTTGGCGGGTGCATTCCGACTGCACGATGGTGTCCAGGCTGATGTTGTCGTCGCTCAGGGCGCGACAGATGGCGGCGGCGGCGCCAGGCCAATCCGGCACCCCGTGGACCGATGCCTGGGCCTGCCCCCAATCCAGGGCCACGCCCCGCACGGCCGGGGTGTTGTCTTCACAGGGGATGGCCTCCAGATGCACCTGGGACGGCGTCAACGCAAACTGACCCCGGAGCAGATCGAGGGCCTGGGCAGCATCGCTGTCCTCAATTACACAGCTTACTTTCACCTCGCTGGTGGCGATCATCCGCAGGCTGATGCCCGCCTGTCCCAGGGTGGCAAACATGCTGGCGACAACATCAGGGCGGCCGGTAATGCCGGCCCCCACCAGGCTCAGCTTGGCCAGTTCGGGATAGGCGGCCACAACGAAGGGTTGGGGTCCCCCCAGATGGCCGCTCAGGGCGCTGACCACCGCCTGGGCCCGCTCCAGATCCCGGCGCTCCAGGGTGAAGGCCATGTCGTTGCTGGCCCCCTCGTGGAGGGATTGCACAATCAGGTCCACGTTGATGCCGGCCTCCGACAGGGCCTCGGACAACTGGGCCGCCACCCCAGGGCGATCCGGCACGTGGGAGAGGGCAATCAGCCCCTGGTGGCGCACCAGTTCCAGGGCGTCCACGGGTTTGCCCAGCTCCAGCGCCATCCCCGCCACCCGTTGCCGGCGGTTGCTGGTGAGACAGGTGCCCGGATGCTCGCTCCAACTGGAGCGCACCACCAGGGGTAGACCGTAATTGCGGGCAATTTCCACGGCCCGGGGGTGGAGCACCGCCGCCCCGAGGCTGGCCAGTTCCAGCATCTCGTCACAGGTAATGCTCTCCAGCAATCGGGCGCCGGGCACGATGCGGGGGTCGGTGGTGAGCACCCCTTCCACGTCGGTGTAGATCTCGCAGCGCTCGGCGCCCAGGGCGGCCGCCAAGGCTACGGCGGAGGTGTCCGAGCCGCCCCGCCCCAAGGTGGTGATTTCCAGGCCGCCGTTGGCGGCGCCTTGAAAACCGGCCGCCACCACCACGGCCCCCTCCGCCAGACAGGCCCGCACCCGCTCGGTGCGAATGTTCAGAATGCGGGCGCGGCCGTGGGCCGCTTCCGTGACAATCCCCACCTGTTGGCCCGTCATGGACACCGCCGCCAGCCCCAACTCCTGCAAGGCCATGCTGAGCAGGGCAATGCTCACCTGTTCCCCGCTGGCCAGCAACATGTCCAGTTCCCGTTGAGGGGGATGACGGCTGATGGAGTGCGCCAACCGGGTGAGTTCATCGGTGGTTTTCCCCATGGCGGACACCACCGCCACCACGTCGTCCCCGCCGCGGCGTGTGTTGCACACCCGCTGGGCCACGGCCTTGAGGCGTTCGAGAGAGCCCACGGAACTGCCACCGAATTTTTGCACCAGGAGGGCCATGGCCGCCATAGTTCATGGGGTGATTATCCGCCCCGGCGCACCTGGGCCAAGGGCAGCAAGTGCTCCCGGAAGGCCTGCCGGGGTGGTGTGCCCTGCTTGAGGGCCCATTCCAGTTCCAGCAGGGCCGCCAGGAGTTGTTGCAGTTGCCGGGGCTGGCAACCCCGCACCTGCCGCTGCAAGATGTAGACCCGCTTGGGATTCCCGATGCCGGCGGCCTTGGCGATGGCCTGGGCATCCTTCTCCCCTGTGGCGGTCATCAGCGCCACCCACAGCCAGCCCCGCACCTGGCTCACCAGACTGGCCTGAATCCGCAGGGCCGGTTCGTTGGCCCGCAGCAGTTCATCCAGCAGGTGCAGGGCGGTGGGGACGTGGTTGTGGAGCAGGGCCTCGCCAACTTGCAGGCTGGTCTGGCTGGTGGCGCCCACCAGGGCCGCCACCGCTGCAGTGGTGATGGTCTTGCCGTCGCTGTAAAGATCCAGCTTCTCCAACTCTCCCGCCAGACGGCCGCTGTCACTGCCCACCGCCGCCGCCAGCGCCGCTTCCGCCGCCGGCTCCATGGTGACGCCGATGGCCTTGGCGGCCCGCTGCACCATCTGCCGCTGCCCCCTGCTATCCCACACCGCAGGTCGGGGAAAAGGTTTTACGGTGGCCTCCTTCTGGAGCAGCTTTGTGGATTTCAAGCGGCCGTCGGGCTTGTTGGCGGAGGTGAGCAACAGGTGACAGTTATGGGGAATCCGGGGCAGGGTGGTGGTGAGGGCCGCCAGCAGTTCCGGTGGGCAACTCTCGCAAAAGGGGCTGTTGGCCACATGAACCAATCGCCCGCCACCGCCAAAGGAGCCATGCGCACGGTGGTCAACGCCAGGGTTGCCCCATCCCCTTGTTGTCCGTCCAGCCGTTGCAGGTTGAAGCTTTCCCAGGCGGGATCCAGCACCTTCCGGGCCAGGACCGTCACCGCATGTTCCAGCGCTGTGGTGTCATCACCCCAGTAGACATGCACCGGCATGGAGCCGTCCCCCATCGACCACCCGATTTTGACGGAAAGCCTGGCGCTGATCCAGCGGCGCCTCCCCGCCACCGGGCTCCACGGTGTCCAGCAAGAGGTGCTGGTGCGGCTGATCCACAGCAGCGGGGATTGGCGCCTGGCCACGGCATTGCGCTGCCCTGCCGCCGCCTGTGAACAGGCCATGACCGCCCTGGCCCGGGGCGCACCCATCCTCACCGACACCGCCATGGCCGCCGCAGCGGTGACCCCCATGGCCCGTCGCACCTTTGCCAATCCCGTGATCAACGGTCTGGTCTGGGCGCCGGATCCCGCGCCGCCTGGTCAAACCCGCACCGCCCTGGGCCTGGCCGCCGCTGTGCAGCGCCACCCCGGCAGCGTGGTGGTGATCGGCAGCGCCCCCACCGCCCTCCTCCATCTGCTGGCCTTGGGAACCCAGGACCGTCTTGAACCTCCGGTGTTGGTGGTGGGGATGCCGGTGGGCTTTGTGGCCGTGCAGGAGGCCAAGGCGGCCCTGGCCCGCAGTGGCTGGCCCCAGGTGCGCCTGGAAGGCAGTCGGGGTGGAGCCGGCCTGGCGGCAGCGGTGGTGAATGCCCTGCTGCGTCGTGCCTGGCTGGATGGTCAAGCCAATACCTGACCCATTGGCGGGTTGTTCTGCAACCGCG
>NZ_JENA01000184.1 GCF_000586015.1 Candidatus Synechococcus spongiarum SH4
GCAAAGAAAGGTGTTTTCATCTGTCCAGACGAAAATTTCTACTTGCCACCGCTGGCACCAGCGTCGCCACCGTAATCACCGGTTGCCCTGCTCCCCATGTGGCGCCCTTTGGTCACCGATCCTCCTATGGGACCCAGATCATCAAGCCACAGTATTGGAACACTGTTTTTCAATCTGTGGATGCGGCTTTGCAGCAGGTGCGGGACCAAAGAGTTCTTACACCCCAGGCAGCCTACAATTACAGCATAGCCACGACGGCCGGTTTTCTTGCCGCAAACGGGATCGTTCAAGCCTATGGGGAACCTTTTGGAATTGGCGCCGGACCACGGGAGGCCAACCCGGAAGTCGCCTATGGGATTGCTTTCGCAGAGGCTGCTGCTGAAGCATTCCAACAGCCTTTCCTGTTTGAGCGCATTGCATTTTTGAATCAATTCCCCAACAACGAGGCCAAGTCCCTGGGGGTCCAATGGGGCAAGACGGTAGGACGGAAGATCTGTGAAATTCGCACCAATGACGGCTCCGAGCCCAGCGAAGTCAATTACTATCTTGGCCGCTATAGGCGACGTACGGATTCGTTGCGCTGGCGCCCGACCGGTCCGTTCTATGGTGCCACACCGGGTCCGGCATTTGCATCGTTTGACCGGGGCTTGCGTCCAGGACAAGGAAAAATCACGCCCTGGACGATGAAGAGCAGTTCGCAGTTTCGTGCAGCCGATTTTTATGATCCGGTCAGCCCGGAATTTGCTGAGCAGTTTGACACGATCTGCCATTTGGGTGCAGCGGATAGCACCATGCGAACCGCCGACCAATCGCAGATTGCGTTGTTTTGGGAGGACGGCCCCTGGGGGATCACGCCACCCGGGCATTTCCTTTACATTGCCATGCAGCTTCTTCAGGATCGGGGACTCAGCTTCATTGAGCTTGCCCGTGCTTTTGCCCTGATCGGCATGACCCAGTGTGACGCCTCCATCTGTGCCTGGGACAACAAATACCATTACGACATCCTCAGACCGGAGACCGCCATTCGTGCCCGGGCGCCGCAACTTGGCAACCCGGACCCCCGCGTGAAGCGCCACCCCCGTTGGCGCAGCTACATCCCCACGCCCGAGTTCCCGGCCTATACATCCGGCCACTCCACCTTCGGCGCCGCCGCTGCGGAAATGATCGCGCTGATCCACGGTCGGGACGACGTTGCCTTCTCCGGACGTTCACCCGATGAAGTGCTGTGGCCCCAGTTGCGGGGTGTCACTCGGCACTGGAGCAGCCTGAGCCACATGGCGGAAGAGAACGGGATGAGCCGCATTTATGGCGGTGTCCATTGGCTTCTCGATAACACCGAGGCCATGAAAGCTGGACGGGCCATTGCCCGGCAGGCTTTCCATACGACATTTCCACAAAAGGCCTGACACAATGACAATCTCCCAACCCGGAAGACTGCCGGTGCTTGCAGCGACAATGGTTACTAGCATGATTGTTGCTACCCCTGCCGCCGCCCAGGATTTCTCCATCAACTACGAACGCCTGTCCTTCATGGAGGAACCCATGGCAACCGAGATCGGCGACGTGACGTTGCTGCTGAGCGGTATTCTGGACACCATGGTGACTTACGACGAATCGGCTGAACACGACATCGACACAGGGCTGGTTGGCAATCTTCAAATCAGCGCCTTGACACAACTGCCGAACCGGTGGCGCATCAAGTTGGATTACTCCGGTCACTATGCCAGCGATGATCTGTCCCCCATGGACCTGGACGAAGGTTACACGGATAACGTGGCATTTTCCATAGGTGGCGCCTGGGGCTCCGTGCTGGCTGGCAATCTCTCCGGTGTCGTTCGTGAACAGACGCGGCGCCAGCGCGGCGCGGGCAATGCTTTCCTGGCGTTCGACAACGCCCTTGGCGAACTGGGGGACTGGGGAGGCGGCTATGTGGGCCGCTTTGGACCCTGGGTTGTCAGCGGCGTCGTGGATGGGGAAGGACACGTGGATCTGGGGACCATGGTCCAGCGCCCCTTTGGCGCCAAGGATTATCGTCTGACCTTTCGTGCTACCACAGGTGATTACATCGCTGCTGATTCCTCCTCGTTCGACACAACATATGTCGGGCTCGTTAGTGAATTTATCTACGGCAGTTCATTATTCGACCTTGGCGTTGCCTGTGAATGGCTTGAGTCAGAGGGACCGGATGCGGATCGTTGTTATGTGTCGTTGGGCGCTTCCACCAAGGCCGGCATCATGACCCTTTCCATCGAAGGGCACCTGGGCCGCATCAGCGGCAATGACGAGGTTTCCATCGCCCTTGGCGCTCAATATGACATTGCACGGGGATTATCTGCAAACTTCGGCGTCAATCATGCTCACTCTAAAGCTACTGTCGATGACGTGCAACTGACTGATACCGACGAGACCAGTGCTATCCTTTCATTAAGATATAGCTTTTGAAAGCAGGCTGGGATCGGCAGGAGGGGAATCCAGCCCCCGGCGCAGCTCGGCGCAGAACGCCCCCGCCACCGTGGCCGGAGAATCAGGTGGACCGGCCGCGGCAATCCGCTTCACGAAAGCGCTGCCCACAATGGCCCCGTCACCGCCCCAGAGGCGCACCTGGCGGGCCTGGGCGGCGGTGGAGATGCCAAAGCCCACGGCCACGGGTTGCCGGGCCAGGGATTTGAGTTGGCCAATCAGGGATGCCACCCGCTGATCCATCCGCTCCCGGGCGCCTGTCACCCCCGTCACGCTCACCAGATAGATGAAGCCACGGCTGGTGCGGGCAATCTGGGCCATGCGTTGGAGGGACGTGGTGGGCGCCGCCAACAGCACCATGTCCAGCCCGGCAGCTGCCGCGGTGGGGGACAGGCGCTGGGCCTCCTCCAGGGGAAGATCCGGCGCCACCAACCCCGCCGCCCCCGCCGCGGCGGCACGGTCGCAGAAGTTGGCCACCCCCATGTTGAGCAGGGGATTGGCATAGGTGAACAACACCACGGGCATGTGCAGTTGCCCCCGGAGGCTGGCCACCATGTCCAGCACGCCCGCACAGGTGGCGCCTGCCGCCAGGGCGCGCCCGGCCGCAGCCTGAATCACGGGGCCGTCCGCCAGGGGATCGCTGTAGGGAATGCCCAGTTCCACCAAGTCAGCCCCCTGGTCCTGCAAGGCCAGCAGGCAGGCTGCCGTGGTGTCCAGGTCGGGATCCCCAGCCATCAAAAAAGGCATCAAGGCGCAACGCCCCTGTTGGGCCAGGGCAGCAAAGCGGGCACCGATGGGACCGAGGTGGGGAGACGGGGGACTGGGAATCATCACTCACTCAGCCGCTGGTCGGGCTGATGGCTGGTCCAATGGGG
>NZ_JENA01000185.1 GCF_000586015.1 Candidatus Synechococcus spongiarum SH4
CGAAACGTTGGACCGTCTGCTGGAAGACCGTTTCTCCAAGCTCTCCCGACCCCCTACCCTGGCTCGGCTGTTGATGGAGCCGCTCCGCCAGCGCCACCCGCTTCGGCGCTGCGGCATGATCCCCAGAAACACCAGACGGCGGTTCACTGTCCAGGGGGACACGCCCCAGCGCCCATGCTGATCGCCGCTCCACGTGCAGGTCTGTTCCAAGCCAGCGCCAACTTGGCCTGTCACTGCGCTCCGCTCATGGAAGGACTGACAGGCTTAGCCGGCCCGGCAGCAGACTCAGCCAATCCTTAGCCTCCAGGCTCTTCGTGGTGGGTTGCACAAGTTACATGGGCTGACTCTGCGCCACCGGCGTCGCTGGTGTGGCCACGGCCGTAGTGGTCATGGTTCTGTGAATCGTTCTTGTGGTTGCCGTGGGACACACCAACCCTGTCCGGATGGCATGGCAGGGCATGGGGCCTTCACTGCTGCGGAGTCGATGGCCTGGGGAAAATCAGAGCCGATCCCGATTCTCCCCCTGCTCCGGTTGCCAGGGTTCCCCAGTATCCGCCAGCCGGCCTTTCTTTAGCCATGGGTTGGCGTCAGGGCTGCAGGGCTGACTCTCACTTCCTGCCACACATCCTTGATCTCTTATCGTACGCCGTGGAAAGCAGCCAGCAGCAAGGCCAGGGCGCCCAGGACAACCGCCGGTCGCCACCAGTCGTTTCGTTGGCCGGGACGGCAGAGACGGCGCCTCCGATTGGGTGGCGGAGATGGTCATGGCTCCATCTTGGGCGCAGAAGGGATCCATGGCAAGGAAAAACACGGGCAACAAAAAAGCCTCCCGGAGGGGAGGCTTTGAGGGGAACCCTGGCAACAGAACCAGAGAGAGGACTAGTGGACTTCCAAACTACTCATCATCATCATCCTTCTCCGCGCCGTAGGCTCCGACCACGTGACCATTGGAGAAGTGGCCGTTGAACTCGCCGATGACAGCCTCGGGATGGTCGTCAGCAGCAGCATCAGACTGAGTGGTGGTATCAGTACCTACATTTCCGTAGAAGGTTCCGCTCCATTCGCCTTCTGCAGCGCCGTCGACACCATTCACGGAGCCTGTGGTTGTGCCCATACGCCTAGTAGTAAGCGCCGTCGGTCCGGTCGGAGTGTTTGGTGTACCCCTCGACGAGGCGAGGTCCACTGAGTTGAGTTTCAGTGTCCAGGGAGACAGGTCGTGGCTTCCATCCGTGGATTCGAAGTCGCTCACCTCTCCCTCGATGGTCCACTGGGTCTCAGCTGCAACCGAGCCGTCATTGACGCCGAATTGCGCAGTGAGCGCTACGTCAGCAACAAACTCTCCGTCATAAACACGGAGGCTGTTATCCGTGTCGATTGGATCACCTGTCTTGAGAACATAGATACCCGCTGCGCCGCCGCTATAGGTAGCCTTGCCACGGAGACTGCCTGGGGAATCGTCGACAGCTCCATAGCCCGCTGATGCTTCCGCAAAGGTTTCGATCTTATGTTTGATTTTTTCTTTTTCCGTCGTTGTCGTCACCCAGTAGCCGAAAGTGAGGTAATCATTGTCCGGCTCGGCGTCTCTTGTATAGGTAGCTCGTAAATCTTCTAACGAGCCTCCATCTGGGACTGTGGGTGTGAAGGTAATAGCACCCGTAATCGATACACTATCATCGAACTGTGAGTCTTGATCAGCAATCCAGTTCACTTGACACCCGGTTTCAGTGCCGCAAGCATATGTTCCGCGCACACCGAGAAACATACCCTCAATTTCATCACCATTATCCATGACCTCCCCGCTGGCTTCGGTACCGGATTTAGGTCGCGACGACGGAATAATATCCCCCGCGAAGTGTTTGATTGAAAGATCTGGAACATCAACATCGGTAAAGCTTGATGATAAATTCAAAGCCCCGCTAGAGCCACCACCTGATGCAGTCACAAGACCCTCCAGCGGCGGAGAGCTCGTAAAACTCCTAGTACCACCACTATCAGGATAAAAATAATCAAGCCAGTTTTCGTTGACTTTCTCGCCCGGCTCCGCGCCGCCTCTGTTGGTGACTACCACACCCTTGTAATTGGAATCGTCGTCGTCGAACGAGAACTCTGTGGCTGTCCAGCTCTCGAGGGGCGCCTTCGCTGACTTGCCCTCCAAGGGCTGGCCAGTATCATTGCGCTTTAGATTAATCTGCGCCGTACCATCGACTGACCTTTCGTCAGGAGTGACCTTGACATCGAGGTCGGTGATGGAGGTGATGGAGGTGATGGAACTATTATCACCGACCTTGTGGTCCTGGATTGCCTTAGCCACAGCCATGCTCTCGACATTACTGGCTTTACGCCTGTCATCGGCCTCCTTGGCTTCCCTGGCTGTCCTCGCCAAAGCTGCCAGCTTGTCGTCTTTCTCTTTCACGAGGTTTGCTTGGTCGGAAGCGTTGATGATGCCACCTTCAAGGGCCTTTTTATGGGCATCCATGACTTCCTCTTCGGTGTCAGCCTCCATGATTTCCTTCTTGGCGGCATTGTAAGCTGCTTGCGAAGCTGTCGCGGCGTCCTTATCAATACGGGTCAGCGTGGTGACTAACTCGCCTCGTAGACTGGACACTTGCTCTGGGGTGAGGTCGTCATTGGTAATGGCATCCGTAAGGGTCTGCGTGGCTATAGCCCGGTCGTTAGCCCTCATGATTGTCCTCTTGGCGTCCTCGTAAGCTTGATCCCTGGCCATTTCAGCCGGGGTGGGCTCCGTGGGCTCCATCTTAGACGTCGTGGAGCTGCTGTCGCCGCCTCCGCAAGAAGCCAGGAGGGCAGAGCAAAGCAACAGAGCAGCGAGAGAAAGAGCTGGCTTCTTCATGGTTGATGGGTGTTGAGGTTGAACTTGAAGAGCACTCCCGCAGAGGAGGCTAGGTAAAGGACTCATGTAAAAGCGTAACCCATATCCCCCTCCGTTGCAACCTGTCTGACCTGGCGGGCCAGGGGAACAAGCCACTTCAAGGACCGCACACCATGGGAAGGAGCGTCAGGACACCCCCATCAACCGGGCCACCTCATCCAGTTCCGGCGCCAGGTTTCTGTGAAGATTGCCGTGGTTGTTCTCCAGCGCCGTGGTTGGGTCCTTAAGGCCGTTGCCGGTGAGAATGCAGACAACCTGAGCCTCCGGGGGGATCTCGGCGGCGTGTTTGAGCATTCCGGCCACGGAGGCGGCGCTGGCCGGTTCACAGAACACCCCCTCCTCCCCGGCCAGCGCCTGGTAAGCCGTCAGGATCTCCCCGTCACTGACGGACCTGAAACATCCACCACTCTCTTCCCGTACGGTCAGGGCCTTGTCCCAG
>NZ_JENA01000186.1 GCF_000586015.1 Candidatus Synechococcus spongiarum SH4
TGTGGTGGCCAGCAGCTCCAGATTGCCCGGATCATTGGTCACTGCCGAGCATTCGGCAGTGACCCCGCAGTTCTGGAGTCGCTTGGCCAAAGCCGAATCCACTGAAGGGCCGCGATCAGTGAAGTTGATCACACCGCCCTGCAGTGCAAACTCTTCCATGTCAAACACATCCCGCAATTCCAGCGTAAGGTCATGGCCGCCCCATGGGTCAAACCGTCCGGTTCCCAGATCAGTGTCCTAGCCTGAAACGGCTCGCGTATGGCAGGTAGCGGTCACGTTGCCCCAGCAGCCTATGCGCAACGTGGCATGAACACGGTCCTGGGGAAAATCACCGGGCTGCACCATACCGTCAACCTTGTATTCGCTTTCAGTGACGTGAGTCCAGTGGACTCAGACCAACGTCCACAATGTCTGTATTCCAATCCCTGTGGCCGCTGAGGCTGAAGCCGGACACTCTGGATTCGGCGGTGTTGACCAGGGAATTCCGGATTTCCGTGATCACACCGCTTCGACAGGTCACAAGGGTTGACGATCCTTGCCGGGCTTCCATGTCAACGATGGACTGGGCGGCGGCCCGGCCGGCAGGTCGGAACTCTCAACCCGGAACCACTCCGCAGCAAGGGAGAGGTGGCCCAATTCCGCAATTCCGCCAAAGCTCCAGTTTTTCGACTTGCTTGGCATCAGGTCGGAATTACTGCCGTAGATGGTCTTGATCTGGGTTCGGTCACAGTTCGTCAGTGCTCCATCATAGGTTTTCGTGTCACAGATGTAGGGATACGTGACCGCATCGGTGGCATGGAGGCTGCTGAGGGACGGTGAATTTGAACCCTTCCACGTCATTGTAGGTCGTCAAGCTGCGCGGCCAGCAAGATCGTCCAGTCGGGAAGCGGTGGAAATTGCACCTCGGCAAATCCTGACTTACTCGATCCCCTGCCTTTACATCGTCCCGGTCGAACCTCAACGTCATTCTGCGAATCGCGGCCTGGTGGGCAGGGTCGGTTGATTGTGGATTCGTGAGATCGTACTCTCCTGCCTCAATGGCCGCAACGGCCAGGCTCTCGCTCACGAAGGTGTTACCGGTTTTCTGTTCTTCACGGCGATAGCAATTTACAGACAGATCTCATCTGACGTTGCCCTTCAGTGCCCCCTGAAAGCCAACCGTCACGTCATGTTGATTAGGATCTTCTTTCCAGTCACGGTTACCATGGCCCGGGAAACGGTGGTTGACAATCAGTGGTCCGGCATCCGCACCCGCTGCTGCCAGCAGCTCTGCACTCGGATTGGCAATGGTAAATTGACCCGCTGACGGGGCATAGCGAAACGCGGTATCGGCCCACGCCAGCCGTCCATCAATATAAATGGATGCGGCATCACCCAGGGGGTAATCAAGATTGACGAAAACACGCTTGCTCTTAAATTGCTCCGTGTTCCAGACGATGTTGCCATAAGCAAAGCCACAGCCTTCGCCGTTAAAGCCTCCAGGATTTTGCAGGCTGCCCGTATAGCCAAGGCTTGTGGGGCACTCACCCAATGCTCGGGCGACTGGGCAGCCCTCATCCTGAAAGATGACAGTATTGCCGCCGACAGACACGCCGTCTGTCTCCGCAAAGCGGCCGCCTGGAGACCATTTGGAGCGGCTGTAGTCCCTGTCAGCCGCTGGGATCTGGCCCTTGTGAACGCTGTCAACGCCCACCACCAGGTGTCCGCTCCCCACGCCGGCGCCCCAGAGGAGGCTGGCCTGGCCGGTTGCGCCGCTTAATGCCTGGGGGAGACCGCCCAGTGCCGCCGCCTAATCCTTCATAATCACGGCGGAGCACGATGTTGATGGCTCCTGGAACGGCAACGCCATCATTCGGTTTGCCGTGTCGTTGTTCAGGATCTCGATGCGTTCAACGGCCGACAACGGCAACAGATCCAGGGAGCCGGCTGGATAGCGGCCGTTGATCAGAATCCGGTATCCAAGGACCAGCGGGCGGTATAGGCCGAAATTGTTATAGTTGCTACGATCAGAGATCAATTCATTAAGGGTTGTTAGACCGGAGGTCTCAATGTCCTCTCGAGTGATCACGGCAAGAGGTTGAAATTGTTCATTGGACACCTATTCCGATCCTTCGATTGAAGCGCTTGCGCCAGCGCCTGGCTGGGCCATAACCGGACCCGCAGCAGTGGCAAAAGCCAAGACTGTGGCCAGGCAGTCCTTCCAGGACAGGTTGGGGGGGGAGCTTGGCTTTGGTGATTTTCCAGGCTTTCCCTCTGCTGTTCGTCATTGGCTGGCCCGGCGGAAGCGAAAACTGTGGCTGAGATCATCACACGGCAGGCGCTTCCGCCAGCGTCAAGTTCCTGGGCCTGCAACGGCAGCTTATACGGGCTCCACCGCCAAGTGGCTATTGGCCTCAATGGTGCTGAGCACCTGCCGGGCCCGCAGCACCACGGAGTTGGGGATTCCCGCCAAGCGGGCGGCCTCAATGCCGTAGCTGCGGTCGGCGCCACCCGGGCGCACCTGATGGAGAAACACCAGTTGGTCGTTTTCCTCAACCACAATCACCTGATGATTGGCCACGTTGGGCAAACGCTGGGCCAGGTGGTTGAGCTCGTGGTAATGGGTGGCAAAGATGGTGCGGGACCCCAGGCGGGTGGCCAGGTCTTCGGCAACGGCCCAGGCAATGGCCAGGCCGTCGAAGGTGGCGGTGCCCCGCCCGATCTCGTCCAGCAACACCAGGGAGCGATCCGTGGCGTGGTGGAGGATGTTGGCGGTTTCGCTCATCTCCACCATGAAGGTGGACTGCCCGGCTGCCAGGTCGTCCACGGCGCCAACCCGGGAGAAGATCCGGTCACAGAGGCCCAGGTGCGCTTCAGTGGCCGGCACGTAACCGCCCATCTGGGCCAGAAGCTGGAGGAGGCCCGTCTGGCGCAGGTAGCAGCTTTTGCCGCTGGCGTTGGGACCGGTGAGGATGATCAGGTCGGCGCCCGGGGATTGGCCGAGGGCCAGGTTGTTGGCCACAAACGCGCCCTGCACCAGGTTTTGCTCCACCACCGGGTGCCGGCCTGCGGTGATGGCCATGGCGCGGCCGTCGTCCACGTGGGGACGGCAGTAGTTGTGGGTGGCCGCCAACTCCGCCAGCCCCGCCAGAGCATCCAGATCCGCCACGGCTGCGGCCCGCTGGCGGACGGGATCGGCCTGCTCCCCCACCTGCTGGCGTAGAGCGCAGAACAGGTCGTATTCCCGCTGGGCCGTGCGGGAGCGCAGGGACAGGATGCGGCCCTCCCGCTCCTTCAGCT
>NZ_JENA01000187.1 GCF_000586015.1 Candidatus Synechococcus spongiarum SH4
CCATGTGGTGGATCAGGGGGTGGATCTGGCGGCGGCGCCCGTTCTGCGGGCCGGGCTGGGGCTCTGGGACGGCGCCCAGTCTGTGCTCCCCCATGCTCGGATCTGGCACGTGGGTCTGCGGCGCGATCAGGAAACTGGTACGGTGCAGTGGTACTACAACGGCCTGCCGGATACCATCCACCCGCAGACCGGGGTGCTGGTGCTTGACCCGATCCTGGCCAGGGGGGACACCATGATGGCCGTGCTGGAGCGCTTGAAAACCATGGGGGTGGAGGGCAAACGGCTGCGGGTGATTACAGCGCTCTGCTCTGCGCCGGGCCTGCAGCGGGTTGGGGCCGCTTTCCCTGATCTGGTGATCTACACCGCCTGCATTGACCCGGAACTGGATCCGGCGGGACTCGTTCTGCCAGGCCTGGGGGATGCCGGTGATCGTCTGTTCGGCACAGGCGGCTGAGGCCGCCATGGGAAGCTGTTGGTCGCAATGCCCACCAGCCATGAAACGCCCCGCCTGGCTCAACTGGCTCTACCTTCTGATCTTTCTCTGGTCAAGCTGGCAACTGGCCGGCATGTGGTGGCAACGGCTCAACGGTTGAGCAGGGTTTCATTCTTGCCGGGGTGTTCTCAGGTCTGGGGAAGGGGCGGCTCCTCTGGTGGATTTGCTTCCTCTAACCGGCTGTAGACTGGGTGATGGACGCCGCCAACTGGTCATTGTCATCCGGCCAATCACGTTGGCTCTGGGATCAGGGTGACGAGGGGGCGTGGATGGCTTAGGGAAAGCCTGGAAAATGCCTGAATGGGGCAACTACAGGGTCTCAGAACCCAGTTGGCATAAGGCTTCTCAATAAGACCAGACGGCCTGGAACGAATTTCCCAGGCTTTCCTTAGATGTCATGGTGTACCTGTTATGGAACCTCTGAAAAAAGCCGGAATCACGCACCATCAGGCTCTGACTCCCCTATCTCCATAAGGCTTTTCAAAAGCCCAGCAAGGGCAAAAAGACTTGTTCAGAGCTTCCGTTATCCATAGCCGGATTAGTGATTACCTGATGGTTGTCAAAACAATTTCTGGCAAAGAATAAATTGATCACTTTTATCTTCTTGTTGACAACTCCAGCCCAGGTCTTGAATAGAATTAATGATGGCCGTAGCATGTTCTCGACTCAGCTTACCTGGGCTATCGGGATTCAGCAAAACAACATCCAATCGAGCCAGTTGTTCTGCGGTTGGCAACCTCTCACGACTTGGACTTTCTATCAGTGGTCGATGACTTAAATGGGGGACCAGATAATCATGTGTTAAAACTGCGGAATTGCCAGGAACCTTTGCAATAGCCTCCTGGGCAGTTTCCACTTGGTCCACTCTTGATAGATAGCGATCAAAGAAATACCCCGGCTTGGCCAGCAGCGCCCAAGACAGGGTTGCCCAGAAGTAGCAGAACCAGAGCCGCTGCGTCAGCCAGAGACGGCCCTGGCGCAGGTCAGCGGTCAAGCCGTCCATGCTGGCCACAACCAGAAGAACAGCCAGGGGAAGATTGTAATGATGGACCACATCTTGCTGAGATTCCCACGAGGAGAGACCATTGGCTATCAGCAAGGGCAGTGTTGCGATCAGCACCGGAAGGGAATAGCGGCGCCAGTAGAAAGCCAGGGGCAGGCTCAACAGGAACAGATAGAAGACAATGTTCACCCAGTCCAAGGCCCCGAGAAACTCCACCGGGCTGAAGAATGCATTGCGAAGAATGTCGCCAACACCATCGCCAAGGTGTTGATAACGCCCAAGGGCTGCTGGTCCAACACCGTTATTCAGAACCGGATAAAGACCCTTGGCCAAAAACAAGAGCCATCCCCCCCCCAGAAGCAGCGCTTCCCCTGCCCAGCGCCAGCGTCGACGGTAGCCCTGCTCCAGGGCCAGGCCAACCACAATCAGGCCGAGCCCATCTCGGCAGCCCATCATGACAAACAGGCAGAAGAGCCAAAGCCAGCGCCGTTCAGCACGGCTGGCCCAAATGGCCAGGGCCAACAGGGGCATGGCCCAGGTTTCCGGACGGAAATCAACAACAAAGCTGGCATTAAACACCACCGGCTGGAGCCACCACAACCCACAGATCAGCCACCGCTCCCGTGACTTCAGACCTGCCTGCGCACCCAGATGCCACAGGGGCCAGGCCGTGAGAATTAACCCCAGCGCCTGGGTCAAGAACAACCAATGCACCGACGGCGCCAGCCGGTAGAGCGGCGCAATGGCATAGAACATCCAGGCCCCGTGGTTGCCCATGTGGTGCAGACCCAGCAGGGTGGAGCGGGGCTCCAGCCCCTGGCTCATTTGCCAGGCCACTTGGTCGTAGATGCCCAGATCCCAGCCGGCGCTGTGCAATAAGACGTGTCGAAGCGCCTGAAGACCCCAGAGCAGGCCTACCAGCACCGCGGAGATCAACCAGAAAGGCGTTGGTGGAAACCGGAGGGTAGTGGTTGGCCTTGGCGGTTGTTTAAGCTGGCTGTCACTCGTCACTGAGGCAACTCCCAAAGAAAACGGAGGGGGTGGGATTCGAACCCACGAACGCTTGCGCGTTGACGGTTTTCAAGACCGTTGCCTTCAACCACTCGGCCACCCCTCCTCCCGTTGCGCCGCCCCGGAGGGCCATGGGGGATTCTGCCACAGCCCGTAAGGTTTGGGTTGGCGCTACTGGCGTCAGGATGGCTTCTCCGGCATCAGGCACTTGTCCGAGTCACAGGCCATGGGACCGGCCTCCGTCTGGAGACCGTGGTCATGCCGTTGCAGGGCGGCGAAGAAATCCTCCTCGCGGCGGCGGGTCAACACGGCGGCGTGGAGTTGGTCGTATACCTCCTTGCTGATGGGCTCGAAGGGGAGGCGCGGGAAGGTGGCGTTGGCGTCAAACCGGGCCAGCAGCGCTGCGGAGATGTAGCCGCCATCCCCGTGGATGGTCTGGTGAATGACCTGGGCCAGCGGGCGAATCTCCTCCTCCCGCAGTTCAATGGTGGCGCTGGTGTTGTGCCCCACGTAGAACTGCTGCACCTGCATGTAGAAATCAAACTGCGCCGTGGCGGAAAACCGGCTCAGGTCCACCTGATCCGCCCCGGGCAGATTGGCCCAGCTCACCGCTGTAGGAATCTCCACCAGCCATTCCGTGCAACGGGGATCAAAGGGATCATCCAGCAGACGGCCCTGATCGTCCTTGTCGGTCTGGG
>NZ_JENA01000188.1 GCF_000586015.1 Candidatus Synechococcus spongiarum SH4
CACTGGCGCAGCCTGTTGCTGCGTTTCCCGGACACTCCGGCCAGCGCCGATGCCCGCTACTGGCTGGGGGATCCTGGCGATGCCCTTCATCAAGAACTACTGGAGCGGTTCCCGGCTCATCCGTCCAGCCTGGCCTCGGCCCTCACCACAGCCCGAACCGCCGGCCCTCGCCAGTTGGACGGGGCCCTTCACCTGGCCCGCTGGGGACCACGGCAGGTGGGGGGTGAATACCTGTTGGCCACCCTCTGCTTCCAGCAGGGGAGCCAACTTCCCCCCGCTGCCGCCGCCACCCTGGCCGAGGCCCTGTTGCAGGTGGATAATCCCGCCGCGGCAGAGGCCTGTCAGCCCGGAATTGCCGCCACCGCAGCCGCCACCGAGGAGCCGTGGACCGGCATCCGCCAACTGCTGCTGGAAGGGTCCTGGTCCCAGGCCCAAACTGCCCTGGCCACTGCCGCCAACGCCCCCCGCCTCACCCTGGCGGCGGCCGTCCGCCTTGACTTCTGGCATGGCTTCGTGAAGCAGCAACTGGGGCAGCACGGGGCGGCCGTCCGCCTCTGGCGCCAAGTGACCCGGCGGGCCCCGTGGAGCTATTACGGCTGGCTCAGCCAGGTGCGGCTTGGGTATGGGCAGGTGATCTGGCCGTCTCCCCTGCAGCGGGTTCCCCCCCGTTCCCCAACGTCATCGTTGGGGCCCGCCAGCGGAGACGATGCCGTGACCTGGTTATGGAACACAGGCCTGGACGTGCTGGCATGGGAACACTGGCGCCATTGGCGCGGCGCCAGTGTTCCCCAGGACCCTGACGCCCTCTGGATCGAAGGCCAACTCCGCCTGGCGGTCATGGATCCCTGGATGGGACTGGAGCAACTGGATGCCGCAAGCTGGAACCGTCCCGCCGCTGAAGGGCAACTCATGGACCTGGAGCAGGTCCGCCACCCGATCTTCTATGGCCGGATCCTGGCGGATGCGGCCCGGCGGCACGGACTGGATCCGGCCCTGTTGCTGGCCACTGCACGGCAGGAAAGCCGCTTCCGTCCTGCCCAGCGCTCCGTTGTTGGCGCCCTGGGTCTGCTGCAGCTTATGCCGGCCACAGCAGCGCAACTCATGGCCAGAGCGTCCGTCCCCCCGGAGTGGGCGGACCGGGATCTGGAGACCCAACTCCTGGATGCGGAGATCAATGCGGACCTGGGGGCCCGCTATCTGGCTGAGCAGTTGCAGCACTGGGGCCAACAGCCCATCCTCGCCATTGCCAGCTACAACGCCGGGCCAACGGCGGTGGCCGGTTGGAGCATGGACGGGCTGGAGGAACAGCCGGAACTCTGGATCGAGGCCATCCCCTACCCCGAGACGCGCCTTTATGTCAAAACGGTTCTGGAGTCCTGGTGGGCCTATAGCTGTCTCCACGGCACACCCTGCCTTAACCCGGTAGAGCAGGGGGATGAACCCAGGGAAGACGAGAACCCAGACCGGCGCCCAGGCCGACCATGAGCAGGGAGAGCAGGTTGGTGATCAGCCAGGCCCGGACCGGGGCCGGATACAGGTCCGCCTCCATCAGGTCAAGGCGAGCCAGCAACAGGGCAGCCGCCAGGATGAGCCCATGGCCGAGGGCCTGAAGGCGGATCAACCCCGCCGCCACCGCCAACCCCACGGGGAAGCCCACCAGGAGACTGGCAAAACGGCTGGTGGTAACGGGCATGGTCAACCGCCTGAGCACCAGGCCGGGCATGGTGCAGAGCAGCACAAGGTATTGCAACTGAGCCATGATGAACAGCCAGTAGAGTCCGGCGCTGTGGCTGGCGTTGAGGGGGAAAAGCGGTGTATTGGCGGCCCGCAGTGTCCAGATGTGGCCAAAGTAGAACAGCAGCGCCAGCGCCAGCAGCACCGTCGGGATTCGCAGACAACGGAACAGGCGCTGGCAGGAACCGGTCGGTGGCATCACCCCTGGGCGCGGTTGCTGCTGCTGCCCGACGGCGTGGGCAGATTCAAGCCAATGGCCCCCAGCGGGCAACTGGGAATACATTGCTCGCACACCACACAACGTCGGACTTCGAAGTGAAGGGTCCAACGGGGTCGTTCCATGTGCAGGGCGCCGGTGGGACAGACCGTGGTGCAGATGCCGCAGTCCACACAGCGATCCCGGTCAATGCTGATCTGGCCCGCTGCCGTGGTCACCACCAACCCCTGCTGCCGTAGCCACGCCGTCGCTGCAGCCAGATCATCAATATCCCCGGCCAGTTCCACCACCATCACCCCCTCCTGGTTGGGGCCAATCTGGGCACGAATGATTTTCGAGGCCACATCATAGTCGATGGCCAGCCGGTAGGTGATGGGTTGGTTCAGGGCCTCCCGAGGGAGACGCAACGTCAACCGCTGCTTCATGGGAAACCGGGCGCTAAGGAAACACTAGCCATCTGCCACCATGGGGAGACTGGACTTGCCCGCAGACAGTCAAGCAATGGACAGCAGAGACCGCGTTATCGCCATGGCTCTGGCCAGCATCGCTGCGGTGTTGGCGGTGGTGGTGCTTTGGACCCGTTCCCTGAGCAACCAAGGTCTTGAGGCGCTGGCCCACGCCTCCCTCCCCCTGGATAAGGCCCTGAGCAACGGCAGGCCCACCCTGGTGGAGTTTTACGCGGACTGGTGTCAGGTATGTCACCAGATGGAGCCCACGATGGCGCAACTCAAACAGAACCACCGCGGCGGGTTGGATCTGGTGCTGCTCAACGTGGAAAACCCCCTCTGGGAACAGGAGTTGGAGCAATTCCAGGTGCGCGGCATCCCCACCTTTCTCTTCTATGACGCTGACGGAAGTGTGCAGGGACGCGCCGTTGGTCTGCTCCCGCCTGAGCAACTGGAAGCCATGGTGGCGGCCCTGCTCCAGGATGCCCCACTGCCGTTTCTGAACAACCAGGGCGTCACGAGCGCCATCGGCAAGGCCACCCCGGACCAGGGGACGGCAGCGGGCCCCCGCAGCCATGGCGAAAGGGTGGGGGTACCCGAGTGATGGATAAGAGGCTCCTCTGGGCTTGGCTTGCGGGTTCAGGAAGCCTAATGGGGAGAGGAAGCGGGGGAAAGGGAACCCCGCTTTGATCTGTTGCTGAGGTTTTCCAGTCTTTGGGGTGGGGGAGAGGGGGCTTCCAAGCTCAGGCAGCGCCTGACTCGTTCTTCTCCACCGGG
>NZ_JENA01000189.1 GCF_000586015.1 Candidatus Synechococcus spongiarum SH4
GGGACTGGATCGGTTGGACCAACTGGCTGTCCACGGCATCAACCGACCCGAGCATCTCCACTGGGCCCTGCACGGCCCCGGCGCAGAAATCCTGGAGGTTTGCGAGGCTGAGGGGCTTGTGGGACAGGTGGGCTTCAGCAGCCACGGCAGCCCGGAGCTTGTGGAGCAGGCCATCGCCAGCGGCCGCTTCGGCTTTTGCAGCCTGCATCTGCACCTGCTGAATCCCGCCCTGATGCCCATGGCCCGTCAGGCCATGGCGGCCGGCATGGGGGTGATGGCCATTTCCCCGGCGGATAAGGGGGGACGGCTGTTTGATCCGCCGGACTTGCTGCTGCGGCAGTGTGCCCCCTTCCATCCCCTGGAGTTGGCGTATCGCTGGTTGTTGGGCCATGGCGTCAGCACCCTGACCGTAGGAGCGGCCCAGCCCTCCCACCTGGACTGGGCCCAGCGGCTGGCCCAGGCGGAGGACGGCATGCCCCCCACAGTGGCCGCCGCTGCCACACGGCTGGATCAAGCGCGGCGGCAGCTGTTGCAGGACACCTTCTGCGGCCAATGCCGCTGTTGCCTCCCCTGCCCGGAGGACATCGACATTCCCGCCCTGTTGCGGTTGCGCAATTTGCGCCTGGGCCACGGGATGGCTGCCTTCTGTGAGGAGCGTTACGGCCTCATCGGCCAGGCGGGCCACTGGCTGCCCATGGCGCGGGGGGACGCCTGCACCCGCTGTGGCGACTGCCTGCCCCGCTGCCCACGGAATCTGGAGATTCCCGTCCTGCTTCAGCACGCCCACGGGCTGCTGCAAGGCCCGCCCCGGCACCGCCTCTGGGGTTAGCCAGGAACCTCTCCTCTGCCTGCCCCGGTGGATCGGAGGCGCTCCCCCATGGCTTCGTCCCATGCCTGTTGGACCTGGGCTTGCTGCGCCGGGGTCAAGGGTTGCAGGGTTTCCGCCTGGGCCATGGACTCGTCCCCAGGATGCAGAAGAGTGGCGGCGGGCTGTTGGTCAAGCTGGGGTTGGAGGGCCGCCATGGGCAGGGGTGGGCAGAAGCCGGCCTGGAGAAGAGCGTTGAGGGTGGCCCCCTTGGCGCTGGCCTGCAACCACGGTTTGGGAACGGGCCCGGCCCGGCGGGGCCGCACCAGCACCTGCCAACTGAGGAGAGGAGGAGAGGCGGCGGGCCGCACGGCCACAAGCCGCTGATCACGCAGCAGTTGGGGAATCACGGCCCAGGAGGGCGCCACCGCGGCGGACCCGTAGCCATTCACCAGGCGGGTGAGGGCATGGCGGCTGTCGAACACCCGCGCCCGGCGCGCCACGGTGGCCAGGCGCGCCGCCAAACCGGGCGCAAGGGAAAGGTCCACGGTACTGGGGGAGTGTCCCAGGCTCTGTAACACCAGTGCCGTCACCACCCGGGGACTGGCCGGAAGAATCCACTCATCCCGTAGTTCCTCCGCCGCCAGCAGGAACCAGCCCTCCCGCCGGCTCCGCTCCACCCAGGCCGGTCGGTTGCGGAAGACCATCACCCAACTGCCAAACGCCCAGGGAAACGCCATGGGCGCCCCAGCGCCGCCACCCAGCACGGCGGGATCCCGGGCGGCCTTCAGCAAGGGCTCAAACAACTCCGGGGCGCCAAAGGGCTGAAGCCGGGGTCCCAGTTGGGGGAGCCAGGCCTCCCCCACCATGGCCAGATCCGCGGCCCCGGCCTCGTGGGTCTGAAGATCGGCCGCCAGGCGTTCCATGGTGGGGCGCGATTGGGCTGCCCAGGACCTGGGGAGCTGTTGGAGCCAGGCTTTGGGCCCCTGGCCCTCCACATGGAGGAGCCGCTGCTTCTTGTCCGGGCTGAAGGCTCCTGAGCGCCAAAGCCGTAAGCCCGCCAGGACGCCCACGCCCACGCCCACCGTGGTGAGCAACTGCCGCCGTGTCAGGGACTGGGCCATGGCAAAGTTACCTCCGCTCAACCGTAGCCAAGTTGTTGAGGGCGGTGGCCACACGCCGCATCACCTCTGCCCAGTTGTCCGTTCCCGCTGACGGAAGAGGCGCATGGAGGGATACCGGAAGCTGGTCTCCTTCGTGTCCCAGCGCCAGTCTGGAAGCTTGCTGAGCACCAGCCAGGTTGTGACGCCCAGACTCCCTGCCGGATGGGCCACGGCGGTGTCGCTGGTGATGATGAGATCACAGTTGAGGATCATGGCTGCGATGTCCACAAAGTCCCATATCCCACTGATCTCCTCTTGGCAGCCAACAAAGCGATGCAGCAAGGAACAGTCCGCCAACTGCTCTGATCCAAACCCCGTTTGCAGGGACAGCAAACTGACTCCTGTGGTCTCGACGACGGAAGCAAAAGCGCTTAGGGGGAGTGATCGAGCATGCAGAAGCTGTTTCTCGGCTTCCGGGTTGTCTTGCCAATTGATGCCGATAACGGGCCGCTTCTCGGTGGCCAGCTTCTGCCGCCAGTGGAAAACCTTCTGCTCCGGCATTTAATATAGGGTGTATCAACAAGTGGATTATCTGGTCTGACGTTTAGATGTCCCGGCAGGGATGGTAACGGTAGCCATTTCCCGGTGGTGACGGCGTTTGCTTCTTCAGGTGTGGAAATCGTTGCTGCAATTCCTGAGAATTGAATCAGGCCGTGAAGTTTTGGTGGTGCGCAAAGAGATACATCCATTGTCATAATCATTGGCTAGAAATAGAACACAGGCGAGATCGAAGTTGGCACTTGCACGATCGCTAGGCGTAGAATAGTTATTTAAGGAGATTGCTTTTAGCGCTTTTGGAAAGTCGGGTTTGATGGACAGGGCCTTGTTGAGAAGGGCGATCATCTCCCGGGTTTTCCCTTGCATCCCATAGATCACGGTCAGGTGGGCCAAGGCAAGGGGATCCCCGGCCCCTGCCGCATTCACCATTCTTTTTACGACTTCCGCCTGCTGAAGCCCATCTTGTTGCACCGTTGCCCGTTGCCCATCCCTGCTCCGGGCATTGCCGCCCCTCCCCAAGGGTTCCCCGGTCTCTCCAGGCATTGTTGATAGGATCACGGTTGGCCTCACTCCAGCCCTGGGGAGGGATGGGGCACGTTCCTCTCCGCCGGACCCTCCAGACCAAAGCTGTGGTGGACCGCCCGCAGGGCGGCTTCCCCGTCTTCCTGGGCCACCACGCAACTGAGG
>NZ_JENA01000190.1 GCF_000586015.1 Candidatus Synechococcus spongiarum SH4
GGTTGAGCTGATCGAAGCAGGAGGCAACGGCCTGGGCCAGGGCGGGATAGGCCTGTTGGAGGCGGTTCCAGTCCCGGGGCTCCAGCGTCACCCCCAGTGCCGCCTGCAGATCCTTCTCCAGTTGCCCACTGTCCAGAACCACCAGTTGCCGTTCCTGCAGTTGCCCTGCCTGGTGAGCCCGCAGCAGTTCCGCGGGCTTCAACAGCCATAGGGGAATATCCTGTGGGCAGTTTTCCCCTTCCCAGAGGGGTGTTGCAATGCCGGCGCGATGCAGACGGGGCAGTTCCACAAGCTGGAGGCGCTGATGCAACTGCCGGCTCACCACCAGGGCAACGGCCTCCCCCGCCAGACAGCAGGGCAGCAGGGCGCTCAACCGCCAACCGGGTTCACTGCCGGGGGCAATGCTGATCAGCGTGGTGTCATGCCGTCGCAGGCTGCGGGCCACCAGCCGGGAGAGGCTCAGATGATGGGCCCAGAGGGGACGACCATCCTGGCGAAGCAACCGCTTGAGCTGCTCGTGAACACGGGCCTCCAACATGGGGCAATCGTAACGGCCCACTGGCGCTGGAGCACACGGCGATGAGTCCTCCGGAGTCCCCTCTGCACACCCTGCGGTCCTGTTTGGCGGGACGGCCCGTGGGCTTGGTGGGGTTGGGGCTGCTGGGAGGCTCCATCGGCCTGGACCTCAAGGCCCGGGGCGTCCCCACCGTGGCCCTGGCCCATCGCGCCAGGACGGTGGAGCGGGCCCGGCAGCGGGGTCTGGCGGATGTGGTCTCCACGGATCCGGCGGTGCTGAGGGGGGCGGGTCTGGTGGTGCTCTGCCTGCCGCTGGACCGCCTTCTCGCCCCCACCCCCCAACTGTTGTCAGCGTTGCCCCGGCAGGCCCTCATCAGCGATGTGGGATCTGTCAAGGGTCCGGTGCTGGCCGCATGGCAAGCAGCCTGGCCGGGCCGCTTCATCGGAGGGCACCCCATGGCCGGAACCACGGCGGCCGGTGTGGATGCGGGGCAACCCGGTCTTTTCCAGGGCCGTCCCTGGGCCTTGACGACGGCAGAAACCACAACCCCTTCCGCCGATCTCCAACTTCTGCAAGCCCTCGTCAGCGTCCTGGGGGCCCGGGCGATCCACTGCACCGCCCAGGACCACGACCATGCCGTTGCCCTCGTTTCCCACTTGCCGGTGCTGGTGAGTGCGGCATTGCTCCACACCGTGGCGGGGGAGCGGAATCAACCCATCCGCCGTCTGGCGGAGAGCCTGGCCAGCAGCGGCTTTGCCGATACCACACGGGTGGGCGGCGGCAATCCCCGGTTGGGGGTCCTGATGGCGTCCCACAACAGGCAGGCCCTGGGGCAAGCACTGGGGCGCTACCGGGAAGGTCTGGAGACCCTGGAGGGTCTGGTGCGGGAAGAGCGCTGGGATCAACTGTGCGCCGCGTTGCAACGGAGCCAGGCCCTGCGACAGCAGATGATCGGCCCCTGACGGGCCATGGCCCGATGACGGGGGATTAGCCCAGATACTCCTTGCGCAGGTTGCGGAGCCTCTCAACGAAGGCCTGGCGTTTATCCTTTGTGTAAAGGTTTTGGTAGCACCACTGGACGGCCACAACCAAGCCCAGGAGTTGCAACAGCCCTGGCAGAACAGGAATCAGGTGAATGGTTGCCAGAACGCTGTTGACCAACACCAGCCCCAGGCTGACAACCAGCAGAATCCCCGCAATCGTGCCGATGCGGCCCGCCTTCTCCCAGTCCACCTTGTCCAGAGAGCTATTGATCTTGCTAATGGCCTCGTCGTAGCGTTTGGAAAAGGTCAAGGCTGGATCGTCCTGAGTGCCCGGTGGGCGGGTTGGCGGTGTAAAGGATTGGATCTTGGCGTTGGCAGGGTCAATCATGAACCCGACGGATCAGCCATCCTAACGATAATGAAGTGACGGCGAAGATGCCAGTGGCGCTCCGGCTCAGTCGGCAATGTCTGATGGCCCTGGAGCGGAGTCTTGCCGTGGCATGGCCTGAGGAGGGTTGTGCGCTGCTCCTGGGACGGCGCCATGGCGGGACCCTGCACATGCAGGGGGTCTGGCCCTGTCGGAACGTGTGGCGACCGGACTGGCCGGAGACCTGTCAGCCCCAGGCCTCCCGGAGTTCCCAGGATGAGGCGGGGAACCTGCAGGATGCCCATAGCCGCTCTGATCGCTTTGTGGTGGATCCCCTCGAACTGATTGCGGCCCAGAAGTACTGCCGCAATCAGGGGGTGCTCCTGTTGGGGGCGGCCCATTCCCATCCCCGGGGAGCCCCGCTGCCTTCAGCCATGGATCAGCGCCACGCCTGGCCCCGAAGTCTGGTGTGGATCTCTGCCATTGCCAGCCCTGACCGTCAACCGACGGAAGCGGACCGGGGCGCCTGGTGGGTCAGCGGATCCGGTCGTTTTCAGCCGGTGTCCATTGAACTTGCGCAAACGGGTTTCGGGAAACCCAACCCCGGAGACCAGCCATACTACAGACCATGAGTCTTTTGTCTGCTGTTCCCGCCATGTTGCCGCCAGATACCAGCACAATCACCCTCAGCCAGGATGAGATCGCCCGCTTTTCCCGCCACCTGATCCTGCCGGAAATCGGCATGGAGGGCCAGAAACGTCTGCGGGCAGCCAGTGTGTTGTGTGTGGGGACGGGTGGATTGGGATCCCCCCTGCTGCTCTACCTGGCGGCGGCGGGCGTGGGCCGCATCGGCATTGTGGACTTTGACGTGGTGGACCATAGCAACCTGCAGCGCCAGGTGATCCATGGCACCAGTTGGGTGGGACAGCCGAAAATCGCCTCTGCCAAACACCGTATCCAGGAGATCAATCCCCACTGCCAGGTGGATCTCTACGACACGGCCCTCAGTGGGGAGAACGCTCTCCGGATCATGGAACCCTACGATCTGGTCTGTGACGGCACCGATAACTTCCCCACCCGCTATCTGGTGAACGACGCCTGTGTGCTCCTGAACAAGCCCAACGTCTACGGCTCCATCTTCCGCTTCGAGGGCCAGGCCACGGTGTTCAACCTTGGCGATGGACCCAACTACCGGGATCTCTATCCGGAACCGCCGCCCCCGGGCTTGGTGCCCTCCTGCGCCGAGGGGGGCGTGGTGGGCGTCCTGCCAGGGATCA
>NZ_JENA01000191.1 GCF_000586015.1 Candidatus Synechococcus spongiarum SH4
GAGAAACTTCGCAATCGTCTGCAAAAAGAGTGGAAGATGGCCGAGTTGAGCGTGGCGCGGGGCGCCTGAAGCGCCCGGCGGGGCCACCACCTGCGACACTACTAATGTTGTCTTGTTCCCATACGGTCTAGGGGCGCGGATTTCTTGGCGAACGTTGTTGTGATCGGCGCCCAGTGGGGTGACGAGGGAAAAGGGAAAATCACGGATCTGCTGAGTCGCTCGGCGGATCTGGTGGTCCGCTACCAGGGCGGCGTCAATGCAGGGCATACCATCGTGGTGGACGGAACCCTGCTGAAACTCCATCTCATTCCCTCCGGCATCCTCTACCCGGACACCCTGTGCCTCATTGGCGCCGGCACCGTGGTGGATCCCAAGGTGCTGATTGCCGAACTGGACATGCTGCTGGCGAACCGCATCGACGTCTCGGGTCTCAAGCTGGCCTCCAGCGCCCACGTGACCATGCCCTATCACCGCCTCCTGGACAAGGCCCTGGAGCGCAACCGGGGGCCCTACAAGATCGGGACCACGGGCCGGGGCATTGGTCCCACCTATGCGGATAAATCCGAGCGCAGCGGCATCCGCATGCTGGATCTTCTGGATTCCGCTGGGCTTGCCCAACGGCTGCGCCCCATTATCCGCCAGAAAAACCAACTCCTGCAGAACCTCTACGGCCTGGAGCCCCTGGATGCGGACGACGTGATCCGGGAGTACGCGGGCCACGGCCGACGGCTGGCGCCCCACGTGGTGGACGGCACCCGAACCATCCACGCCGCGGCCCGCAACCGCAAGAACCTTCTCTTCGAAGGCGCCCAGGGCACCCTGCTGGATCTGGACCACGGCACCTATCCCTACGTAACCTCGTCCAACCCTGTTGCCGGCGGCGCCTGCATCGGCGCCGGTGTGGGTCCCACCATGATTGATCGCGTCATCGGGGTGGCCAAGGCCTACACCACCCGGGTGGGGGAAGGGCCTTTCCCGTCCGAGCTGCAGGGGGACCTGAACCACCACCTCACCGACCGGGGCGGAGAATTCGGCACCACCACGGGACGGCGCCGCCGGTGTGGCTGGTTCGACGGCGTGATTGGCCGCTATGCCGTCCAGGTGAACGGGATTGACTGCCTCGCCATCACCAAGCTGGACGTGCTGGACGAACTGGAGGAGATCAAGGTCTGCACCGCCTATGAACTGGACGGTGAAGTGATTCGCGACTTCCCCATTGACGCGGGCCAGTTCGCTCGCTGTCGGCCGATTTTCAAGACCCTGCCCGGATGGCGGACGGACACCAGCCCCTGCCGCAGCCTTGAGGATCTCCCCCCCAACGCCCTGGCCTACCTGGGGGAGTTGGCGGACCTGCTGCAGGCGCCCATCGCCATTGTGTCCCTGGGGCCCGACCGGGGCCAGACCATCCTGGTGGAGGACCCCATTCACGGCCCCAAGCGGGGCCTGCTGAGCCATTGAGCGCCTCCGGGGTAACGGTGCGTCCCGACAAGCGCCACGATGTGGTGGCGGTTGGGCACGCCATCGTTGACGTACTGGTGCGGGTGCAGGAGGAGGTGTTGCAGCGCCATGGCCTGCCCAAGGGGGGCACAGCGCTTCTGGACCCTGCCCGGATGGACGCGCTCTACAACACCCTGGAGCCGGAGTTGGAAACCTCCGGCGGCTCCGCCGCCAACACCGTGGCCGGTCTGGCCAGCCTGGGCAGTTCCACCGGGTTCATCGGGCGGGTTTGTGATGATCAACTGGGGCGCGCGTTCCGCCATGACATCACCACCATCGGCGTGACTTACCCCACGCCCCCTTCCCCCGGCGGAGCGGCAACGGGTCGTTGCCTGGTGCTGATCACCCCGGACGCCGAACGCACCATGGCAGCGGATCCGGGCTGTGCCCGTGATCTGGGGGAGGCTGACCTGGACCCCCGGTTCATCCGGCAAGCCAAGGTGCTCTACCTGGAGGGCTACCTGTTTGACGATCCCGGCGCCAAGGCCGCCTTCCGGCGCGCCGCCGCCATGGCACGGGAAGGGGGCGGTCTGGTGGCCCTCAGCCTGTCCGACGGGTTTTGTGTGGAGCGTCACCGGGACGACTTCCGCGCCATGCTTGCGGAGCACGTGGACATTCTCTTCGCCAACGGGATGGAGATCATGGCCCTCCTTCAGGTGGACGCCATTGCTGATGCCGTGGAGCATTTGCGGCAGCGGCCTCTCGTTGCGGCCCTCACCTGCGGCGCCCAGGGATCCGTGGTTCTTGGTGGTGGGCTGGTTCATGCCGTCCCCCCTCATCCCCTGGCAGGGGTGGTGGATACCACCGGCGCGGGTGATCTCTATGCGGCCGGTTTCCTCCACGGCGTCACCCGTCAACTGTCCCTGGCGGACTGTGGTCGCATTGGCTCCCTGGCGGCCGCCGAGGTGATCAGCCACCTGGGCCCCCGGCCCGCCGTGTCCCTGCGCCATCTTCTCAGCAGGGAGCTGCCCCATTTGGCTCCGGCGCCCGACTGAAGGCATTGGCCATCAGCGGGGGGCCACCGCATCCCGTAACCAGACGCCATAGGAGCCGGCAGCACTGGCTTCCAGCACCACAAGCTCGGGCACCTCATAGCTGTGGTGGCGGGTCAACGCCTCCAGCAGCCCGGGCAGTTGCTCAGGGCTGGTCTTGATGAGCATCTGCACCTCCCGCTCCTGCTGGAGTTCCCCCTGCCAGTGGTAGTAGGAGGTGACGGGCAGCAGGCTGACGCAGGCCGCGAGACGTTGCTCCAGCAAGCGGCGGGCCAGTTGATCGGCGCTGGCCTGATCGGCGCAGGTGGTGAGCACCAGGCGCATGGTTTCCAAGCGATTGCCCAACATCATGGCCGCCAGAAGACGCCAAGACGGATTTCACGCTGGCGGCGTTTGCCATGGCCCTGCAGTCGCCCACCTGAAAGCCGTGGCCTGTTGTTGAGGCTGGACAACCTTCCCCATGGGCTGCCCTCTCACCATGAAAAATCAGTCCGCCCCACCGCCTCCACAGGCATTCAAGCGGGCACTGCCTCCCCGAGGCTGTCTGCGCCAGCGGCGTGGGAGGGAGAAACGGAGCTTGAGCGAGTGCTGCGCCGGTGCAGGGGAACTGTCACTCCCACGTA
>NZ_JENA01000192.1 GCF_000586015.1 Candidatus Synechococcus spongiarum SH4
CCGGCCACAGTTGCACCAGGGCGAGGGAGCCGTAGAGCCGCACGTCCAGGCTTTCATACCAGGAGTAATCCGGACATTCCAGGACACCGAAGTGGCCCACCGGTCGATCAGCGGTGGCGGCGGTCCAGAGGCTGCCGCCGCTGGCCAGATCCCCAGTTCATTGAACAGGGCCATGCGGACGGCCTCGGACAAATCATCCTGTTCCAGAACGGGTTGTTGCCAGCGGTCGATGGCCTGGCGCCACCGGGGCCAATCCCGGAGTGCCTCAGCGGCAATGGCGGCGGCATGGTCCCCGGACCGTCCGAAAAAGTCCGTATAGCGCCGGTGGCTGGTGATGCCCTTGGCAAACTCTGTCACCGGCAGATCCCAACTGATCACCAGGGGCAACGTCAGCGTCTCCCCGGGCCGCAATTGGAAGCGCACCGCCATGGCCGCCGCCGAGGGATCGTCCACGCCGCTACGGCGGGTGTCCATGGCTCGGGGAATGGACCCGTCCCGGGAAAACGGCGTCCAGATCTCCGCACCGTCACCGCCGGGATGCCAACGGCCACAGCGGTGCAACTCCGCCCCTGGCGGCAACCGGCCCACCGCCAGACACCACTGGCCCTCCCCCTCCGCCACCGGCTTGCTGCGGGGACCGTTGAGCAGGAGTCCCTGTAACTGGCCCTCATCCACAAAGGAACAGTGCTGGCCTTCGGTGCGGCCAATGGCGGGAACATAGGCATACACCGGGCTGCCGTCCTCCCGATAGACCACCTCCGGGCTGGTGCGGGTGTTGGTGAACCAGCCGCAAAGGTTGCGCCAGCTCAGCAACAGGGACAACTGGAGCGGTCGCAGGCCGGGATTGCGGAACAGCCAGCGGAACACGGCCACGGGATAGGAAGTGTGCCGGTAGTTGCCAGGGATGATGGGACTGAACTGCTCGCAACTGATCTGGGCCCGGAAGACGTTGCTGTACTGGAACCAGCTCAGGGGATAGCGGGCCGCGTAATGACCGGTGACGCGAGAGGACCGGCTGGGGGGATACCAGTTCCAGCTTGCCAGGCTGCCGTCCGTGGGGGGCGCAGTGGACAGGGCATGGGTGCGGACATCATCGCCGCGCCGCTCATGGATGGCGAACTGGCAATCCGGGATGGAGCCAAACCAGTGCTCGCCGCCGTCCAGGCGCCACAGGGTGACGTCTCCACGGGAACTGCGCCCGAAGCAACCGGCCCCGAACCCCCCCAAAGGGGCCCCGTGCCACGGCCCATCATCCAGGTTGCAGGCGCTGCGGGCGGTGAAGGGTTTCTGCCAACCCTGACCAATGGGCCGCTGCCAGGCCGCCTTGGGCCGTGACGTCCTGGATCGTCCCCAGGGCCGGGCCTGCCAACGGGAGTCACCAGGAAAGTTGGCCTCGTTCATGGGGGGAGAGCGATTGCTTCAGCTTGGCCAGTTTGCGGTTTGAATGGCTCCTTCTCGAAGGGTGATCCACCGGCCGGACCGCCAAGCCACCACCGTGCTGGCCCGGCCCGACGGGGCGCTCCAGGGGAGCGGCCCCGCCAGCAGCACCTGGGGAAAGGTCCCGGCAATGGCGTCGGGATCCACCAGAGCGGGTTGGGAAGAGCGGTTGGCGCTGGTGGTGGCCAGGGGACCGCTGCGGCGCAGCAAGGCCTGGGTGGCCTGGTGGTCGGGGACCCTCAGGCCCAGGGAGGTGGGTTGCGCTGGATTCAGCCGCCGGGCCAGGGGGCCCCCATGGGGCGCCACCAGAGTGAGGGCTCCCGGCCAGTGATCAATGGCCTGTTGCCAGGCCGCTTCCGGCTTGATGTCCAGGGCCTGCCAGAGTTGGGCTGCGTCCGCGCCCATGAGAATGAGGGGTTTATCCAACGTGCGCCCCTTGAGTTGCCAGAGTTGACCAGCCGCTTCCGGTCGCGCCGCCAGAGCCGGCAGGGTGTCCGTGGGCATGGCAATCACACCGTCGGCGCCAAGGTGATGGAGCAGGTGGTCCGGGGATTGGGGTTCTGGGATCATGGTCAATGGTGCGGCGTGCAGCCCGCCAGGAAGCGGTCGTTGCCTTCCAGATCCTGATGCCGCCGGATGGCCCTCAGTCCCGCCGTTGCAAAGAGTGTCTCCAGAGCCGGCGCCTGGCCCTGGCCGTGCTCCACCACCAGCCAGCCACCCGGCGTCAGGGCGGAAACCCCCGCCAGCAGGTCACGGAAGCATCCAAGCCCGTCGGGGCCGCCGTCCAGAGCCGGACGGGGTTCGTGGCAACGCACTACGGGATCAAGGTGGGCCAGGGTTGAGGTGGGAATGTAGGGCGGATTGCTCACCACCATGGTGAGGCGTCCCCACCAGGGCCGCAAGGGCTGCCACCAGTTCCCCGCCAGCAGGCGCACCCGCCCGGCCACGGATTCCAGGTTCCGGGCCGCCACCGCCAAGGCTGTTGGATCCTGGTCCATCGCCACACCCTGACAGTCGGGGAAGGCGGTGGCCAGGGCCAGGGCCAGGCAGCCGCTGCCGGTGCCCAGATCAGCCCACAGCCCCCCACTGGCTGGCGCGTCCTCCATGAGGGAGATGGCCACGTCCGCCAGCAACTCTGTTTCCGGACGGGGGATCAGCACCCCTGGCGCCACGGTCAGCATGAAGTCCCGCCATGGACAGCGGCCCAGGAGGTACTGCAACGGCTCCTGCTTCAGGTGGCGATGCCAGAGCCGAGTCAATTCATCCAGATCGCGACTGAGTTGAACGGTGGCTTGGGGATGGAGCGCCAGGCTGTAGTAACGCTTGCGCTCCAAACCGGCGCCCACGTCCAGCAGCCAGGCCAGGCTGGAGGCGGCGCCCCCCTCCGCCAGCCGCTCCCTCCGCCAGGCCAGAAGTGTGGCAGCTACACAGGTGACCAAAGCAACCTCTGAATCAGCCCACAAGACGAATCGTTATCATCCATGTGCTGCGTCACCACCTGCGAGAGCAGATGCATCCCGACCCAAGGCAGTCGTTCACCGATCAGAGCAACTGGACAGCGGCCCGGAGCAGTCGCCTCTACGGCCTGGACGCCTGGGGACAACCCTACTTCTCCATCGGTGAACAGGGCCATGTGATGGTGCGACCCCGGGCTGAACAGGGGGACT
>NZ_JENA01000193.1 GCF_000586015.1 Candidatus Synechococcus spongiarum SH4
TGCGTGACTTCAACTTCAAGCAGGTGACGGATCGCTTCTCGGAGTTGATGTACGACTATCCCTTCAGGGTCCCGGCCCGGTTTGCCTTGATCATTCGCGCCCTGGTGAGCCAGGAAGGGGTGGCCCTGCGGCTGGATCCGGGTTTCCGGATTGTCGGGGTGGCCTACCCCTATGTGGCGCGGCGATTGCTGGCGGCGGATACGGCGGAGCTGCGGGACAAGCTGCTGGACGTGCTGTTTGATCAGGAGGGGCGGCTGCGGCTGGAGCGGCTGGACAGCCTGCTGAGGGTGGCCCGGGGCAGTGGAGACGGGCAGGACGTGCTGCCCCTGGCCAGTTCGGGCCTGCGTCTCCTGTTTACGGCCGACGGCCAGATGCTGCGCCAGCGCCTGCTGCAAACCCTGGTGCGGGATGATCGCTTGCAGACGCAGGATTTTGTGGGTCTGCTGAATCTGCTGCAGCGTCACTTCGGCGCCGCCAACGTGGCCAAGGGGCTGGCCCAGTCCCTCTGGAAGCGTTTGAATCCCCTGGCTGTCTGAGGGTTGCCCCTGCCTGTGCTGGTTGCCCTACACTGCAACCCACTGGAGCGAAACTGTGGGTGAAGACGTTATGGGTCCGGTGTTCCAGGAGCAACTGGACGTGCTCCTGAATGCCCAGCCCTACTGGCAGAGCCAGCCACCCTATGCCCTCAGCGGGATTGGCCTGCTGGTGGCCTTGTTGTGCGGGTTGACCTTTGCCCACCAAGTCAGACAACGTCTGGAGGATTGGAAGCAGGATCGCCTGCCCCTCCTGCCCCTGGGACGCTTCACAACGGTGCTTCCCTATAGCGGCATCGTGGCGGGGACCATCCTGTTCATTGGCGCCGGACTGCAGGTGTTCGGCTTCGGGGCAGGGGGTAGTTTTTTCCTGGCCCTGCTTCTGGCCGTGTCCACTGGCGCCGGGCTCTGGAAACAACTGGAGGACCTCATGGGGCAAGTACAGGAGGGCTCCTTTACCGTGGCGGATTTCGACTTTTTTGAAAACCGCCGCTGATCCCTTGGCGTTACTGACGGATCAACGGCTCTGGCGTGGCCGTTCAGCTAGGCTGATCCCAGGTTGAGCACCACCTTGACCATCCAATCACCCCGCGGCCGACCCCTTACAGGCTTCTCCTGGTGGAAGACGACGACACCATCCGTGAAACCGTTGCCGAGCGCCTGACGGCCGAAGGATTTCTGGTGGATGCCGTGGGCCACGGCAATGCGGCCCTGGACCACTTCCAGGACACCCCGGAGACCAGCGCGTTTGACCTGATCCTCCTGGACCTGATGATGCCGGGCGTCCATGGTCTGGACTTCTGCCGTTACCTCCGCCGTCGGGGCTTCACCACGCCCATCCTGATCGTGAGCGCCAAGGACTCGGAAACCGACCGGGTGGTGGGCCTGGAGGTGGGGGCAGACGATTACCTGGTGAAACCCTTCGGGATGCGGGAACTGGTGGCCCGCTGCCGGGTTCTGGTGCGCCGCTCCAGCCGCTCCGCCGCCAATCAGCCTGCCGTGGAGGTGCTCAGGCATGGGGAACTGGCCCTCTACCCCGAGGAGTATTGCGCCACCATGAAAGGACTCCCCCTGAATCTGCCGCCCAAGCAATACAGGCTGCTGGAGTTCTTCATGCGTCATCCCCGCCGCGTCTGGAGCCGGGACAAGTTGCTGGAACGGATCTGGGGACCGGACTTTATCGGCGACATCAAAACCGTGGATGTTCATATCCGCTGGCTGCGGGAGAAGCTGGAGGACAACCCCAGCCAACCCCTGCTGATTACCACTGTTCGCGGCTTCGGGTATCGCTTTGGCTGAAGGCGTGGCCCTGGTGCTGGGGTTGGGCCTGGGGCTTCTGGCCCCATGGCTCTTGCGGCGCCGGCAGCCGTCAAGGCGCCATCTGCCCTTGGACGCCCAGATGCTCCAGTGGCTGCGGCAGGCGCCGGTGGGGGTGTTGGTGCTGGATCGGCAGCAAACCATTCGCCTGGTGAACAGGAAGGTCTGCGCCCTGCTCCATCTCCAGGGAGAAGAGGCAAAACGGGAACAGCGTCCCCTGCTGGAAGCCATTCGCTGCCACCAACTGGAAGAGGTGAGCCGTCGGGCGCGCACCACGGGGCAGCAGCAGCGCATCAAGTGGATCTTCACCTCCACCAGTTGTAATCCCCACCACCTGGAACCCGTCACCACAGAACAACTGGAGGCCATAGCCCTGCCCGGGCGCCAGGGCTGGGTGGGCGTCTTCCTCCTTAACCGCCATTCCCTGCTGGCCCAGAGGGAACAGCAGGAGCGCTGGGTGAGCGATGCAGCCCATGAGCTCAAAACACCCCTCACCGCCCTGAGACTGGTGAGCGAAAGCCTGGTGGAAAGCTGCAACCCCAGCCAGGTCAAGCTGATGGAGCGGTTGGAGAAGGAAATCGTTCGGCTGCAGAGCCTGGTGGAGGATTTGCTGGAACTCTCACGGCTGGAGAACACGCCGCTGCAACGCCACGCCACATCCGTGATGGTGGTGGACCACGTGAAAGCTGCCTGGCAGTTCCTGCTTCCCCTGGCGGAACCACGCCATGTGGGCCTGAGCATCACCAGCACCAGCCCGGCGGTGGCCATCCCCGCTGATGCGTCCCGTCTGCAACGGGCGCTGTTGAACCTGCTGGACAACGCCCTGCGCTATAGCCCCGACCACAGCGCCATCCAGGTGAAAATTGTTGCGGACCGGAACTGGCTCAAGCTGGATGTGGAAGACCAGGGATCCGGCTTCAGCGAAACCGACCTCCAGCACGCTTTTGAGCGTTTCTATCGGGGGGATGCCTCCCGGGCCCGGGCCAGCAGTTTGAGTGGCAGTGGCCTGGGTTTGGCCATTGTGCAGCAAATTGCCACCACCCATGGGGGGAAGGTGCGGGCCCTCAACCGCCCTGAAGGGGGTGCGTCCGTGCGCCTGACCCTCCCGATGCATCCAGCCGTTCCCCAGGAGACGCGCCTGGTGGCGGGCCGTTGAAGAACTCCATGAAGGTCTTACCGCCGCCCATGCCGATGCGGGAGGCAGCTATGCACCGGGCTGCGCTTGGCCAGCCATGATTACAATACATAAG
>NZ_JENA01000194.1 GCF_000586015.1 Candidatus Synechococcus spongiarum SH4
GCCCTGGGACAGAAGCTGTTTCCCGGCCACCGCCGCCTGGATGATCCGGCCCTGAGACAACGGCTGCTGGATCTGGTGACGGCCGCCAACGGACTTCGAGCCGGATCAGGGTAACGGGCCTAAAGCCGCCCCCGCCAGGGCTGAATCAACCCGACCCGGCCCATGGCTCCTTGGGCGCCGCCGGACTTTACGATGGGCCGGGTAGCCCTCGGCAGCAGCACCCTCCCCCAATGGACACAACAACTCTGTTCCGCGGTGACGGTTTTGTGGGGTGGCAGGCCCTAAACGACACCATCATGGGGGGACGAAGCCAGGGCCATTGCCACTGCGGCAGTTGGGGGCTGGAGTTCACGGCCCAGGTGGTGCGCCAGGGGGGCGGCTTTGTCAGTTGTCGGTCTCCCCAGTTGACGCCCCCCCTGGATCTGCGCCCCTTCTCCGCCCTGCGCCTGGTGATGAACGGCGATGGGCGGCGCTATAAGCTTGGCCTCACTTGTAACGACCCGGTGAGCCGCGCCAGCGCCCTGATTCCCGGCGGGCTGCGGTGGGTGAGTGAATTTGACACGGTTGCCCACGGCGTCAGTGAGGTGGTGGCGCCGTTCACGGCGCTGCGGCCGGTGGTGCGGGCCAAGCCGGTGGCCATGCCCATCCGCTTTGATGCGCAGCGGGTGAGTCGTCTCCAGGTGCTCTATTCCCGCTTCAATGACAGCGGCGGCGAAAATCCGGGCTTTCAAGCGGGCCCCCTGCGCTTTATTCTTCATGCCGTCGAGGCGATCAATTGAGATCCAGGTCCGTGACCGCGCCACGGCTGCTGCTGCTCACCAGATGGGTGTACTTGCCCAGAACACCGCGACGGAAACGGGGCGCCGGCGGACTCCAGCGGGCTCGCCGTTGAGCCAGTTCCGTATCGGACACGTTCAGTTGCAACAGCCGGCGGGGCGCGTCAATGGTGATGGCGTCCCCCGCTTCCACCAGGGCGATGGCGCCCCCCACGGCCGCCTCTGGCGCCACATGGCCCACCACCATCCCGAAAGTCCCCCCGCTGAACCGCCCATCGGTGATGAGCCCCACCTTGTCGCCGAGGCCGGCGCCGATGATGGCGGAGGTGGGCGCCAGCATTTCCCGCATCCCCGGGCCGCCTTTGGGACCCTCGTAACGGATCACCACCACGTCTCCCGCCTGGATCGCGCCGTTGAGGATGGCTTCCAGACACTCCTCCTCGCTGCCGTACACCTTGGCAGGGCCGGTGATGACAGGATGTTTGACGCCGCTGATCTTGGCCACGCCCCCTTCTTCCGCCAGATTGCCCCGCAACACCGTCAAGTGACCTGTCGAGTAGAGGGGGGTATGGATAGGCCGGATCACGTCCTGCCCGGGATCGGGCCGGGTGGGAATCTCCTTGAGGGTCTCCCCGATGGCGTCACCGGATACGGTGGGGCAGTCCCCATGGAGTAACCCTTCCGCCAACAGCATTTTCATCACCTGGGGGATGCCGCCGGCCCGGTGCAGGTCCACCGTCACGTAGCGGCCGCTGGGCTTGAGATCACAGAGCACGGGGGTGTCCGCCCGTAGGGCTTCAAAGTCCTCCAGGGTGAGGGGGACAGCGGCGGCGTGGGCGGCAGCCAGCAGGTGGAGCACGGCGTTGGTGGAGCCCCCAACGGCCATGACCACGCGAATGGCGTTCTCGAACGCCTGACGGCTCATCAGATCCCGGGCCTTGATCCCTTGGGTGACGGCCCCCATCAACACGTGGGCCGAGGCGGCGGTGCTGTCGGATTTCTCGAAATCTTCCGCCGCCATGGTGCTGCTCAAGGGCAGACTCAGCCCCATGGCCTCGAAGGCGGCGGCCATGGTGTTGGCGGTGAACATCCCCCCGCAGCTTCCAGCGCCGGGACAGGCTTTTTTCTCCACAGCCAGTAGCTCCGCATCCGTGATGCGACCCGCTGCGTGCTGCCCCACCGCCTCGAAGGCGCTCACCACGGTGAGATCCCGGCCGGCGTGACGGCCCGGCTTGATGGTTCCCCCATACACAAAGACGGCGGGAATGTTGAGGCGGGCCATGGCGATCATGGCGCCGGGCATGTTCTTGTCACAGCCTCCGATGGCCAGGAGACCGTCCATGGATTGGCCGTTGCAGGCGGTCTCGATGCTGTCGGCGATCACCTCCCGGGACACCAGGGAATAACGCATCCCGTCGGTTCCCATGGAGATGCCGTCGCTCACCGTGATGGTGCCAAACACCTGGGGCATCCCACCGGCCTCGTGGAGGCTGGCCTCCGCCCGCCGGGCCAGATCGTTGAGGCCGATGTTGCAGGGGGTGATGGTGCTGTAGCCGTTGGCAATGCCCACAATGGGTTTATTGAAGTCCTCGTCGCCAAACCCCACGGCGCGCAGCATGGCGCGGTTGGGTGTGCGCCGCACCCCTTGGGTGACGGCGGCGGAGCGACGCAGCGTTGGGGCGGTTGTGGTGGTCATGCCGTGACTGAGGGGGAACACCCTATCCATCGTTGCCCATGGCCTCCAGTTGGCGGCGCACGTCTTCAATGGAGTTCTGAATCTGGCTCATCCGGTCCTCCAGGGGTTGGGGGAGGTCCTTCCCGTCGGCAACGGCGTCCTCCCCTTCGTAATCGCCGTCATGGATCATGCGGGGCATATGGAGCATGCGCCGTTGCCGGCTCACCAGGCGATCCCGTTGTCTTGGGGCCAGCAGGAGCCAGGCCATGGCGACGCCACCCAGAACCGTCCCATAGAGCATGGCGGTGAAAACGGTGCTGCCTGCTGGTCGATCCGTCATGGGGCTGCCCTGGGTTCCCGATCACTGATTGCCATTGTGGCAACCCATAGGCCATATGGAGGAAAGCCGCTTCACATGGGCAGACGGCCACCAGCGAGACCCGGCGATTCCCCCACCCGTCACCCCCGCCCGCCAAGGTAGGCTGCACGTGTACCCCGTCCCGCCGCACCCATGCCGACGCTTCCCCCCGGCCTGATGGAATGGCTGCCGACCGGCGCCGTCATCGGCTTTGGGATGTTCCTGTTTAGCGTGGCGCGGGCGGACCTGAAGGCCGGCGAAGCCCGCCAGCGGGAAGACAT
>NZ_JENA01000195.1 GCF_000586015.1 Candidatus Synechococcus spongiarum SH4
GGGGCCGGCGGCTGACGGCTGGCGTGGCGGCGCCCCGGGCGGGTGGAGTCGGGCAGAGGGATGAACAACCCCATGGGATGATCATGCCGCCAGAACAGCCGCCGCAGAAGGGCCAGCATGGCTTGCCATTCCACGGGTGCGGTGGGATCGTGCCAGCGTCCCGGCGTGGCGTAGAGCCAATGGAGCCAGTCCCGGTGCTGGCGCTGGTCCCGGGGGAGCAGGCGCCCATGGCCGGGGGTGGGTCCGGCGTGGACCGTCAGGCTGGGGGAGGCCCGCCCGGCCCCTGCAGGGGCCGCAATGGCCAACTGCCCGCCGCTGCCGGGCGCCAGGGCGGCGGTGGGCTCCACCATCACCTCCTGCTCGTTGACGCGACACACGTGAACCCGGTGGACCGCGCCGCCGTTGTCCGTGGAGAGTCGCGCCGGCCAACGCACCCGGAACGTGGGCAGTGATTGGGTCCGGGGCGGATCCAGGCAGGCCCTGAGGGCCGTCAGCAATCCGAGAAGGTTCAGCCCGCTCCAGAGAAGCCCCACAAGCCGATTCCCCTCCGCCTGTTGCTGGCTGAGCATGGTGGCCATGGCGGGGCTGGGGGGCAGGACGGACAGCAGCCCCAGGAGATTCCAGCCGTTGAGGACAAACAGCGCCAGAATGGAGATCGCCAGTCCCCAGGCCAGGCGAGACTTGGGGCGGTGCAGTGTTTTGGAGGTGACCCGGAAGCCGGGACGCCAGCGAGGGGCCAACAGGGTCTGCGCCACCGCCCAGGCCAGCACCGGTGTGAGCAGCCAGCTATAGAGTTCCGGCAGCAGGGCGGAGCGGGATTCACGGTTGAGCCAGCTCACCAGCATCAGCAGGCTGAGCCAGTAGGGCAGAAACACCATCAGGAAGCTGGAGCCGTTGAGGTTGATGGGCAGAATCCCCAGAAGGCCGGTGCTCAGGGGCAACACCAGCAGGATGAGTCGGGGGATGGCGTTGAACCAGTGCAGCGCCCCTTCCAGAAACGCCAGCCGCTGAAGCCAACCGAGGCCGGCAATGCGCAGGGGTCCCCGGGGGCTGCGCAGGGTTTGCAGCGTGCCGCGACACCAGCGCAACCGCTGCTGGGCAAAGTCCGCCACCCCGGGTGCGGCCAGACCGGCGCTGAGCTTCTCGGGCAGGAAGAGACCTTGCCAGCCCAGGGCAACAAGTCGAATCCCGGTGGCCAGGTCTTCCGACAGGCTGTCGGTGGAAAACCCGCCCACTTGATCCAGGGCTTGCCGCCTCATCAGGAAAGACGTTCCCGCACAAACCACGGCCCCCACACTGTCCCGCACCGGCTCGATCCACCGGTAGAAACTTTCCTCATCCGGCAGCAGCCAGTCCTCCATGGCCAGATTGCGCATCAGGGGATCCGGGGTCATGTAGCTCTGGGGGGTTTGTACAAACCCCAGCCGGGTTTCGCGGAGGAACAACCCGACGGTGCGGCGCAGGAAGTGGGGCTGGGGCACCACGTCGGCGTCAAACACCGCCAGCAACTCCCCACGGCAGTTGGGCAGAACCCCGTTGAGATTCCCCGCTTTGGCGTGCTGCCGTCCCTGGCGGCGGTGGTAGCGGGCCCCCAGGCTCCGGGCCAATGCACGACGCTGTTGAGGAGAACCCTGCTCCTGGGCGCCGGTTCCCTCCTGTTCAGGGCCATCATCCAGGAGCCAGACTGTTTTGGCGGGGTAGTCCAGGCGGCAGCAGGCAAGGATGGTGCGCTCCAGCAACGCCAGGGGTTCGCCGCAGCAGGGAATCAGCACGTCCACCGTGGGGGGACTGGGGCACTGTTGCAGCAGGGCTTCGCCAGCCTCGGCAGCGGTGGTGTGTTCCCTCCGTCTGGAGAAGGACAGGCCGATCTGCAACAGGCCTGTGAGAATCAGCCAACCTTCGCAGGCCAACAGCAGCCAACTCAAACCCAACGCCATGGGGGACTGCTGGTTCAAGCCGAACAACACCCGCCAGACGAGATAACGTCCCGCCAGGCCGGTGATCAGCAGAATGGCCAGCCGCCGCCGCCATGGCCGGCATTGGGCTTCGGGGCGCCGGGTGAGCCAGCAGCAGGTGAGCGCCGCCAGCAGGGTGGGCAGCAGGCTGAGGGCCAGGGAAGCAGGGGGTGAAGACAAGAGCAGTGCCAGGGGGTCGCCATTGCGCAGTTGGTCTCAACCCACAGGGTGAAGGATCGCGGGTTCTACCCTGGCCTGTTCGCCGCCTGGGCAGCGGCGGGCGTTGAAATCACACGACCAGATGGTTGGCTTCTGCCAACTCAGGGGGATCTCCAGTAGATCCTTGGCCCCGCTGATGCCCTGGATCATCAACAGAATGCCCGCCATGATGCTGACGGCCAGGTGCAGGCGGCGCCAAGCCAGGCGGCGGAGCGTTTCCGGGCTGATGGCCATGGAAAACAGCATCAGGGCCACCAGCCCCACCCCTGTCCAGTAGTGGGATGTCCAGAAGGCAAAGCTGGTGGGGTCATCGCTGACGCGCCACACCTCCGGCTGGGCGCCGAGGCCCAGCACCCCCCCCCAGGTGAGCAGGGCAAAGAGGAACCGTTGCCAGCGCTGTTGCACACGCCAGAGCGCCAGCAGGGCCACCACTGTGCCCCCCAGCGCCAACAGCAGGTAACCAGCGCGCACGGGATCCTGCCCGGGGTCGGACCAGAAGGATTTGGTGATAACGGACACCGCAATGGCCACCAGAACAATGGCCACCATCCCCGTGGTCAGCCACTTGCCCAGATCCTTGTGATCACGGCCGGCGGTGGGGGCAATCTGGCGTGCTTTGGCGCGATCCACCCGACGGCGCCGGGTTTGCCGGCCCAGGTACGCCACCATGCCCACCAGGGGATAGATGACGACCACGGCGAGGGCAGGGTGAAGAATCCAGAGCCAGTCAACGAACTCCATGAATGCAGGATGCGGGGAGACGGTTCACGTCTCCCATGGTAGATTGCGCCGGGCATCCCTACCGAAAAGCCCCAACACCCTGAAGGGCGGCCGGTTCAGCGGCTGGTGGAACCCGTTGCCATGGAAGCCCGCCAGAGGGCCAGGACAATGGACGCCGTGAAGAAGCT
>NZ_JENA01000196.1 GCF_000586015.1 Candidatus Synechococcus spongiarum SH4
GGGTGAGCCCGAGGAAATGCCGTTCGGGAAATTGAAACACCAAGCCACAACGCCGATGCCGCTGTTGTTGCCCCATGGGCTTGCCCTGCCAGCAGATGCGCCCCCGGCTGGGGCGGATCAGCCCCGCCACCAATTCCAGCAAGGTGCTCTTCCCTGCGCCGCTGGCGCCCGCCACCACGGCCGTTTCCCCCGGATTCACCGCCATGGACACCTGCTGCAGCAGGGGACGGGGCACGGTTGCCGGATGGTAGGATACCTGTTCCAGACTGAGCACAGTTCAACGGCCCTGCTGAACAGCCAACCATCATGGCCCAGGATGGCGTCCCTTGGCCACAGTTCCATGGATGTGCGTTTCCGTGAATTCGATCCCTTTAACTGCTGGATCTGGGTCCGGCTGGCGGAGCCGCTCACCGAGGCGGAAAGACCTTATCTGGCCGAGATATTCGACAGTTGGTATTACCTGGGCAAGCTGGGGGGATTCAATGGGGAGAACCTGCAAGTCCATGGGGAGGGGGCCGACATCAGTTGGATGCACTACGCCCAGGAACAGGCCGAGGCCAGTCTGGCGGCAGTGATGCACAACATGGGCGACCTGGAAACCCAGGAGGCGTGGTGTCGCATCTGGGTAGACCTGGGCACCAGCGACGCCCTGGCGCTGGACGTGCTGATCAATGCCCTGAGAACTCTGGATCAGGACGTGGTGCGGGTGGAAGAAGTGGTGATCGGCGGCATCAACAGCGACTGGCCTGTGGATGAGCATCCTGAAAGCTTCGTCCCCAATGACGGCCGGCCGTGACCCCGTCGGCGACAGCCCCTCCCCCTCCCTGTGGACAGACTGGATCCAGCCGGCGCCCTGTTCACCGTTGTAAAGAGTTCAAGACGGAGGTCAAAGGGGACATTGTCCAATTCAGAGCGGATAACAGGGTGTTGAACGACAAGCTGGATCGGTTGTTGGAGAGCCTTGCGGCGGCCGGATCCCGAGATGGACAAGACAGGCCGTCTTCACGGTCAACCGCAAGCAAAGCCGCCGGAGCCGCCTTCAAGGATGCCTGGAACCTGGATGCGGGGGCGTGTGCGACCACGGGGAACTGGCGGATCGGAACCTGCCGCCTACGCCGTCATTGACGCCGCCCGGCAAGCCCAGAGCAAAGGGATGCAGTGCTACCTGATTTTCATGGCGGTGCGGCTGCTGGAGATGCAGCGCATCTTGAAACCCACGGGCTCCCTCTACCTCCATTGTGACGACGCGGCAGGCGCTTACCTGAAACTGCTGATGGATGCGGTTTCTGGAAGAAAGCAATGCCGAGGCAGGGTTATTTGGAAGCGTCAGTCCGGCAATAACGCTAAAAAGGGATACGGCAGAATTGATGGCCGCCGCTACAAAGGAGATGACTTGACATCTCCCAACGGGAGCCCATCCAGGTGGTTCACCTGGCGCGGGGCAACGTCCAAAGGGTCCAGGGGTTGGTCTTACTCCTTGGAAAGATTGGAAGAGTTGTGGGCCGCTGGCTTGATCCACACCAGGAAGGACGGCGTCCCTTCCTTGCGGGGGCACAAAAAGTATCTGGATGAACATCCTGGGTCGAAAGTCCAGAACATCTGGACCGGTGTTTTTCCCGTTGGCAACACGGCTCGGCAAAGAACCCACTACCCCACCCAAAAGCCCCTGGCCCTGCTGGATCCCAGCATCAAGGCCAGTTCCAACCCCGGCGACATGGCGCTGGACCCCTTCTGCGGCTGCGCTGCTGCCCTGGCGGCGGCGGACAGGCTGGGGCGGCATTGACCTTTCGCCACTGGCCATCAAGCTGGTGAACGACCGCATTGTGAAGACCGGGAGCTATGGGGCGGCCCCACCACTTTGGACGTCCCACCCCAGCGCACCGACCTGGAGCATCCGCCCAACTATCGCACCCACAGACACCGGCTCGATGGCCAGCAGGAAGGCATCTGTGCAGGCTGTGACACCCATTTCCCCGTCCGGGTGATGGAGGTGGATCATATGCTGCCCCGCAGCCGCGGCGGCACGGACCACCCGGACAACCTGCAACTGCTGTGTTCCGGCTGTAACCGCAGCAAGGGGGCAGGACCATGGCCGAGTGGTTGGCGCGGGCCTTTCATAAGGCGGTCAATGGGCTGAGCGTTGGGCGGTTGGGAGCAAACCCGATGCTCCGTGGGGAGTTTGCATGAAGAATAGTCACGTAGAATTGCGAACCTGTAGAATTGTGAATAAAAGTATTGAATATGGATTCCTGAATGTATAGAACCTCCGGCTTGTGACATCCTGATCCATAAGCAAGTGCGGAGGCGGCATGAAGCTGGATTGTTTTGGCTGGATGCTGGACGGAATTGGCCGCTCCAAGCTGTTGGCCCCGGATCAGGAGGTGAGCCTGGGGCGGGCTGTGCGGGCCTGGATGGATTACCCCGGTGGACCCGAGAAGGCCCCTGCCGGGGTGTCAAAGGCAGGCCGTCATGCACGGGGAGAAATGATTCGCTCCAATCTTCGCCTGGTGGTTCACCTGGCCAAGAAATACCGAACCCGAGGTCTGCCGCTTGAAGACCTGGTCCAGGAGGGCAGCTTCGGCCTGCAGCGGGCTGCGGAAAAGTTTGATCCCGCCACCGGATATCGCTTCAGCACCTATGCCTACTGGTGGATCAAACAATCACTGCAACGGGCTGTGAGCCAGCAGGTATCCAATATCCGCCTGCCGTTCCATGTGGCGGATCGCCTGGCGCGCCTCACAGCCTGCACCCAGCGCCTCACTCAGCAGCTTGGCCGCACCCCCAACCTGGAAGAGGCGGCCAGCGCCATGAACGAGACCAAGGAGCAGATTCGCCAGTTGGAGCAGACGGCCCGGTTGTTGAGTGGAGCGAGTCTGGATGCCCAGATCAGGAACGAGGATGATAGCAGTTCCCTGGGCGAGTTGATCGAAGACGAGCGTACTCAACCCATGGATGCCTTGGAGCAGGTTGATGTTTTGACGCAACTGGAGAAGCTTATGGATACTGCCAGGCTCAGCGAACGGGAGCGA
>NZ_JENA01000197.1 GCF_000586015.1 Candidatus Synechococcus spongiarum SH4
GGGCCAGAAAATCCGCGCCGCCGGGGCTGACTTCGGAATACTCACCGGTCTTGCTGGCGCCGTAGTAGCCCACAGCGCTTCCACTGACAAGCACCTGGGGGCCGGAATCGGCTGCGGTAACAGCCTCCACCAGGTTCCGGGTGGTGGCAACCCGGCTTTGCTGGATCAGGGTTTTGTGCTCATCGGTCCAGCGTTGCTCGGCAATGGGCTCCCCCGCCAGGTTGATCACCCCCTCGGCCGTGGCCACATGGGCTTGCCATGGACCGGGCTGGCGGGTATCAGCCTCCACCACCTGGGCTGTGGGCGAGAGGCGACGCGCCCGATCCGGATACCTGGTGGCAAGGATAAGCTCATGGCCGGCAGCTTCCAGAGCCGGGACCAGGGCATGGCCGATGAACCCTGTACAACCGGTGGTGAACAGTCGCATTGTCAGCAGGAGAGCGGGGTTCTTCCTGAACTCTAGAAGGAGTCGGCGGCCAACCGGCCCCCAGGGGCCAAGGGGAGGTGGGGAGGTAAAGAGACTTTCAGGAGTTGGAGCCTTCAGAGGCAGGTTTCCTGGACTGTCCTGCATCGGAGCGCTTTTTGCGCCAGCGCCCATCCTTGTTGCGTGCGCGAGGCTGTGCTCCTCCCTTGCTGGGGACATGCGGGATGCCTTTCCCGGCTGGTCGGTCAGCAATGATAGCAAACTAATGAAACTCTCTTTTCACTTTAACACATCTATACGTTCCTGTCACACAAGGATAGTCTCATGGCCAACGAGTTTCAAAGCCCCTTGCCTCAGCAACAAGGTTATCCCAGTCATTGGGAGGATATCCATATCTCAACATGTCCTGAAAGACGCGATAGGCATCGGATTTTGCGCCATAGGTCCGCTTGGTGGTCTCGTCATTGACCCAGGCCAGGACGATCACTCTGCTGTCCTGGTGGAAGCGGAAGAACAGCCTGTACTGCTGAAAAAACTTGGCGCGTCGCCAATGCCTGTGCTCTGGCCCCAGCGTTAAACCCTGCCGGAAGTCGGCATGGCCGGGATCCCTTGGGATCACCTCTCGTATGAGCTTGTTGATGGCCGCCAAGCGCTTGCTGGCGCTTTTCTTGCGATAGCCATCGGGATCCCCTTGTTGGCGAGATCTTGCCCGAAGGCGCTCCACCTCCCTGATCAAATCATCCTGCTGGCCAAGAAACAAGGGATGGGCGTACATGCTCCACCCATTGATCATCAGGGGGTGGCTCACAGGCTTGCGCGGTCTTCATCTTCTTCCCCATCGGTCTCAAGGGGAGCGTTCAGGTCCACATCAACAGCCCCCACCAGGTCCTCCAGGTGAGCCGCCAGATCCGTGGTCATGGGCTGTAGCCGCTCGGGGTGTGCAGAGACATGGTCATCCAGCATCTGCAGGAAGGGCGCCAGGGCCGGGTCCTCCCCCTGTTGCATGGCCTGAACCTGTTGTCCGGGAGCATCCTGAAACACTTGCCTTGACTCAGCCAAGGGCGCCTCAAGTTCGGACGGGGAAGCGTTGATTTTTCGTGGCGCTCTTAAGCCCTGCCAACCATAGAAGTGCTTTTTGCGCCAGCGCCCATCGTTGTTGCGTGCGCGAGGCTGTGCTCCTCCCTTGCTGGGGACATGGGGGACGCCTTCCCCGGCTCGTTGGTTTGCCATCACACAAGCCCAGGTGAGCCCTGAGCCTAGCAGCAGGCATGGGAGAGGCGGCGATGACCAAGGCGCAACAATGGGGCCTGAGGTTGGGATCAGTCCGTGGTCAGTGTGCTGCTGGACTGGCAGGGACGGGTGGCCGCTTCCCACTCCTGGCACACACGGGCCAGAAAATCCGCGCCGCCGGGGCTGACTTCGGAATACTCACCGGTCTTGCTGGCGCCGTAGTAGCCCACAGCGCTTCCACTGACAAGCACCTGGGGGCCGGAATCGGCTGCGGTAACGGCCTCCACCAGGTTCCGGGTGGTGGCAACCCGGCTTTGCTGGATCAGGGTTTTGTGCTCATCGGTCCAGCGTTGCTCGGCAATGGGCTCCCCCGCCAGGTTGATCACCCCCTTGGCCGTGGCCACGTGGGCTTGCCCTGGACCGGGCTGGCGGGTATCAGCCTCCACCACCTGGGCTGTGGGCGAGAGGCGACGCGCCCGATCCGGATGCCTGGTGGCAAGGATAAGCTCATGGCCGGCAGCTTCCAGAGCCGGGACCAGGGCATGGCCGATGAACCCTGTACAGCCGGTGGTGAACAGTCGCATTGTCAGCAGGAGAGCGGGGTTCTTCCTGAACTCTAGAAGGAGTCGGTGGCCAACCGGCCCCCAGGGGCCAAGGGGAGGTAGAATGAACTGACAATATGGCGGAATTGCTCCGATCACCCCATGGCGCCGACAGACTCTCCTTCTCCGGCAAGCAAAGCCCGGTCTCCCCTGAAGCTGAAGAAAGGCAGCCTGGTGAAGGTGGATCGTCATGCCTACATGGCGGATTCCAGCCGCGCCGCCAGTGATCCTGAACCGCCGGACTACATCTTCCTTGGCCCGGGCGAAGTGCTGCAAGTGAAGGAGGATGCGGCCTTGATCCGTTGGCGGTTGCCGGTCCCCGATGTGTGGCTCCCCGCAGATGTATTGCGTCCAGGCAATTCCCTATAAGTGAAGGTGGCGCCGCCTTTGCTGAAGGTCATGGCGCAACTGTCGGGCCAGATGCATCACCTCACGGCCATCCCGCAGATAGTCATCCACATAACCCATGGTATAGAAATCAAGCTGGGATAATCCTTCCTGGATATGGCGAAAACATCGGTAGAGATCGGTGGAGAGATCTGTAAGAACAGGTGGTGCATAACAACTTTGGTAAAGGACTTGAACAAGGTCAATCCGCCGTTGACTGTCTGAAATATAGCGACAGAAAACAATCATTCTCTCATCATCATAAAGATTGGCGGAAAGGGCGCGCAATTGCCCAGGAAACGGGGTAATAATTCTAGAAAGCTGGCGATTGGCAGGGTCAAACACCACACGGAGCCATTGATACGCTT
>NZ_JENA01000198.1 GCF_000586015.1 Candidatus Synechococcus spongiarum SH4
AGGCCATGCTGGCCATTGCCCTCAACCGCATCTATACGCCCATCCTGCGCAAACAGATTCCGGAGATCAAGGACTTTTTCCTGCCCATGGACGCCCTCAGCTACAAGCTGGCGATACTTGCCATCGACAAGGCCTATGCCGGCCAGGCGCGGCGGGCTGCCATGGCGTTCTGGGGGGTGCTGCCCCAGTTCACCTACACCAAGTTCGTGGTGGTGGTGGACGGCAGCATCAACGTACGGGATCCCCGCCAGGTGCTTTGGGCCATTAGCGCCAAGGCGGATCCCCAACGGGATCTGCTGGTGATTGCCGATAGTCCCTTCGATAGTCTGGATTTTGCCAGTGAACGCATCGGCCTGGGGGGCCGCATGGCCATTGACGCCACCACCAAGATCGGCCCGGAGCGGCGCCACGACTGGGGGCGGGCCCTGGAACGGGATGCTGCCACCGAGGCGCGCATTACGGAGCGTTGGGATGAGTTGGGGTTGGGAGACGTGGGCCGGACCGCGCCGGATCCGGTTCTTTTCGGCTACGTGATGGAAAACGTGCTGGCCCGCCTGGGCCGCCCTTCCTGAGTGCTGGCGCCCCACCTCCTTCCCCACGATCTCCGTGCTGCAACGTCGCACCCTCTACGCCTTGAAGGCCCTGCTGACCCTGGCCCAGGCCCGGGAGACCCTCTGCTCGGTGTCCCACATTGCCCGGCGCCAGCAGCTTCCCGCCCCCATGCTGGAACAGATTCTGTTGCAGTTGCGGCGCGCCGGGCTGGTTGTGGCCCAGCGGGGCCGGGCCGGTGGCTATGGATTGGCCCAGCCGGCCGGTTCCATCTGTCTGGAGCAGGTGGCCGATGCCGTAGGGGAGCGGCTGCAACAGGCCACGCCCTCCCCCGGTCGTGACCATAACCATGAAGACACCGCCACGGACCAGGTGCTGGCCATGCTGGAGCGGCGTCTCCACCGTTCCCTGGCCAAAGCCCTGCGGGAGACCACCCTGGAGGAGCTGTTTCTTGACCTGCGCTCCTGGCAAGCCATTCTGGAGGACGACAACGCCTTGATGCTTTGAAGGAGTCAGGGATGGGCCAAAGTACGCACACTCATGGAAAATGCCGCAACGCTTGGCTTCATTGATAGGTCAATCGAGTAACCCGGGTTCTGGATGGGTTCGGGAGAACCAGCCCGTCGCGCTGCTGCCAAGGGTGTCAATGACACGGCCACACCACGGTGCAGCCCATGCCCCCGTCCCCCGGTTCCGCATCGTGGAAGCGCTCCACCTGGTCCGTGCTCTGCAGCCACTCACGGAGACCCTGCTTGAGACGACCGGCGCCGATGCCGTGAATCACCCAAACGGGACCGTTGCAGCGGCTGAGCTGATCCGCTACGGCGGATTCCGCCTCATGGAGCCGGAATCCACGCAGGTCAATGGTGTTGGCGGCACAGCGCACCTCCGGGCCGGGGGCCAGGGGCTGGCGGTGGGTCACCTGCACGGAGGGGGCCGGGCGGGGCTCGTCCCCGTTCAGCGACTCCACGTCGTCCATGTGGGTCTGGAGGCGCATGGGGCCACAACGCAGCTCCAGCATCCGACCGTCTTTCACGTCCAGCACCTCCGCCACCTTGCCCAGGCGCCGCACCCGCACCCGCATCCCCACATGGGGTGACCACCCCTGCTGATCCGCCAATGGGCCAGGAGCCGCCGCAGTGGCGTCCTGCCCGTGCCGGACTTGTTTGAGGGCCTTCAGACGTTGCCCGGCCCGCCGGGCCTGCTCCCCATCCGGTGGCCCTTGGCGCAGGGTGCGAATGATCCGGGCCACCTCCTGCTGGGCGGCATGGATGGAGTCCTCCAACTGCTGCCGCCGCTCCTGCTGCCGCTGGGCAATTTCATTCTGCTGCCGCTGCCAATGGCTGAGCACCTGGGCGTGGAGTCGCTCCGTGCGGGCCAGGAGGGCGGCGGCGGCGGCGGCGGCCTCCTCCTGCTGTTGCCGTTGCTGCTCCAGACCACTGATGATGGCGCTCACCTCACCCACCTGCTGGGGCTTGAGCAAGGCCCGGGCCTGGCTGAGCACCGCTGGAGGCAAGCCCAACCGCTGGGCGATGGCCAGGGCGTTGCTGCGACCGGGTATGCCCCATTGCAACTGATAGGTGGGGGCCATGGTGGTCTCGTCAAAGGCGACGGAGGCATTCTCAAAGCGGTCGTCTTCATACTTGAGCGCCTTGAGGGCGCTGTAGTGGGTGGTGGCCATGGTGAGACGTACCCGGTCCGCCATATGGCGCAACAGGGCGATGGCCAGGGCGGCCCCTTCGCCTGGATCCGTGCCGGCCCCCAGTTCGTCCAGCAGCACCACACCGTTGACGGTGGCCGTGGGGGAGGCCTCGACAGCCTCAAGGATCCGCGCCAGTCGCCTGACGTGGCCACTGAAGGTGGAGAGGTTCTGCTGGAGGGATTGCTCGTCACCGATGTCCGCCAACACCAACGCGGCCCATGGCAGCCGGGCCGGACCGGCACAGAGCACCGGTAATCCTGCTCGGGCCATGAGGAGCGCCAGGCCCAGGCTTTTGAGAACCACGGTCTTGCCACCCGTATTGGGTCCGGTGATGGCCACCACCCGCTGATGGGGATGTACTTGAATATCCACCGGCGCCACGTCGGCGCCACCGGCCTGCTGTTGCTCCACCAGCAGCGGATGACGCAACTGCCGCAGCAGGATGGGCGCCCGGGCCGCACCGGTGGCGTCAGCCTTCAGGCCAGTGTCCAGGAAGTCCGGTTGAATGCCCCCCATGGCGGCGCCGTAGCGCCCCCGGGCCAGAGCCACGTCAAGCCGCAGCAGGGCGGCACAGATGTCCAGAAGCGGTTGGGCATCATCGGCCACCAGTTGACTCAACTGCCGCAGCACCTGCTCCTCCTCTTGCCGCTCCTGGCTCTCCAGATCACGGATGCGATTCCCCAGGGGCGCCAACACCTGGGGCTCCACAAACAAGGTGTTGCCGGAGGTGGAACTGTCATGGACCAGG
>NZ_JENA01000199.1 GCF_000586015.1 Candidatus Synechococcus spongiarum SH4
CGGTGATCGTCACGGGGATGGTCACACTCGTTGCGCCCGCGGGCATGGATACGGAGTTGGTAACGGTGAAGTCACTGCCGGCCGTGGCCGTGCCGCCCACGGTGTAGTTCAGGGTGGTGGCGCTGGGGGGCGGCGGGGAAACGTTCACCGTCACGTTGGCCGTGCCCGCCGCCTCGCTGACCAACTGGTCATCGCCGTCGAAGGACGGGCGGGGCGTATCGTCGTCGGCGATGGTCACGGTCATGGTCTTCCGCTCGCCAAGCTTCTGCTGCGTGCCGAGTTCGTAGCCCTCGCCTGGGAGCAGGGTCAGGATCACCGTCTCGTCGTCTTCGAGGAGGCTGTCGTCAATGATGTTCACACGCAAGCCCACCTGGCCGGTGTTGCCCGCAGCAGACATGTACAGAGTACCGGAGGCCGGAATGAAATCACTGTTCGCCGTGGCGGTGCCGGCGCTTATGCTGTACTTCACGTTGATGTCTTCGAAGCAAGGTGGAGGAACGCTGCTTATGATCGCGGTGTACCCTGAGCCTTCGTTGATCCTTGTTGAGCTACGGCTGGCAGGCATGAAAGACACTCTTGGACCACCGATCCCAAGATTCTGGTACTTAGCGTCACACTGGGCCTTCCTTGCTGCGGCACGTGCTTCCTTTGCCTGTCTTTCTTTCCGTTCGTCCTCTTCTTGTTTCTTTTGCAGGCGAGTTGCACACCACAGGCGATCTGCCTCGGAATTACCGTCAATTATGTATTGATCCCATATTCTATTCCAGTCTTTTCTATCGTATCTGTACTTTCTGTAACTCCAGTCACATATCACCGCACTTGCCTCACTTGCCTGTGCATGGCTTGGGAAGATTGCCGGCAGCGGCAGGAAAACAAGGCCGGCGGCAGGCAGAATGGCGCCGGCAAATGCCGGCCATGCCCAACGCCAACCGTGTCCACGGCCTGGCGCCCGCCCGTCAACGTCCGGGCCGGATCCGCCGGAGAGGAGTCTGGAGAGGAGTCTTTTGTCTTCCATGATTGCCATGCTTTGTCACACAATAGCCTTTCACATGATTTTTGCAACGGACGAGTACGTTTCAAATGTTACCCTCGGAGTCCCATGGTGGCCGGGGGAGGGATCAGCAGCCGTGGTAAGCCCGGTACCAGGCCACAAATCGTGCCAGGCCGTCCCGGAGCCTGGCGCCGGGTTGGAAGCCCACGGCCTGTTGCAGGGCGGACACGTCGGCATGGGTCTGTTGCACGTCCCCGGCCTGCATGGGCAGGAACTCCACAACAGCCTTTTTCCCCAGGGCCTCCTCCAGCAGCCGGATGAACTCCAGCAGGGGGACCGGGGACCGGTTGCCGATATTGAATACGCGCCATGGGGCATGACTGGCGGCCGCCGTGGGCGGCTCGTCCATGGGTTGAGTCCCGGGTTGGGGCGGCTGGGGCAACAGACGCACCAGGCTGTCCACCACGTCGTCCACGTAGGTGAAGTCCCGCCCCATGCGCCCATGGTTAAACACCTGCAACGGCTCCCCCGCCAGGATTTTGCGGGTGAAGGTCCAGTAGGCCATGTCGGGTCGGCCCCAGGGGCCGTAGACCGTGAAGAAGCGCAGGCCGGTGCATGGCAGCCCGAACAGGTGGCTGTAGGTGTGGGCCATGAGTTCATTGGCCCTTTTTGTGGCGCCGTAGAGGCTCACGGGGTGGTCCGCGGGATCCGTCTCGGCAAAGGGCAGCTTGCGGTTGGCGCCGTAGACCGAACTGCTGCTGGCATAGACCAGGTGGGGAACTTGCTGGCGACGGCAGCCCTCCAGCACATGGCCGAAGGCCACCAGGTTGCTGTTGATGTAGGCGGCGGGATTCTCCAGGGAGTAGCGCACCCCGGCCTGGGCCGCCAGATGGACCACCGCACGGAAACGGGTCCGGGCAAAGAGGGCCGCACAATCCTTCCCCTGGGCCAGATCCATCTCCACAAACCGGAACCGGGACCAGGGTTGCAGTTGGGCCAGGCGGTCCCGTTTCAGTTGGGGGGAGTAGTAGGCATTGCAGTTATCCAGGCCCACCACGGGCACGTCGGCCTGCACCAGGGCCCGGCTCAGATGAAAGCCGATGAAACCGGCGGCGCCCGTCACCAGGACCGGCTCAATCCGATGTGCGTCCATAGTGATCCTCAAAGCGGACAATGTCGTCTTCCCCCAGATAGGGTCCGCTCTGCACCTCGATGATCTCCAGGGGAATGCGGCCGGGGTTACTGAGTCGGTGACGACAGCCCAGGGGGATATAGGCGCTCTGGTTCTCGCTGAGCAGCAGGGTGTCCCCGTCCCGTTCCACCCGGGCCGTGCCCTGCACCACCACCCAGTGCTCGGCGCGATGGTGGTGCATCTGCAACGACAAGGCGCAGCCCGGCTTCACGTGGATTTTCTTCACCTGCCAGCGTTGCCCCTCCACCCCCGTGTCGTAGTGCCCCCATGGTCGATAGATGCGCTGGTGGGCCTGGGCTTCCCGGGCCCCGGCAGCCTGAAGGCGGGCCACCACCTGCTTCACCGCCTGGGTCCGGTCCCGTCGGGCCACCAGAACAGCGTCGTCGGTTTCCACCACCACCAGGTTCTCCAGGCCCAGAGCCACCACCAGGCGGTGTTCACTGCGAAGGTAGCAGTTGCGTGCGTCTTCATGGAGGACGCGGCCATACAGGATGTTGGCCTGCTCATCCTGCTCCCCTTCCCGCCAGAGGGCGCTCCAGTTGCCCACGTCACTCCAGCCCGCTGTCATGGGGGCCACGCTGCCCAACCGGGTCTGCTCCATCACGGCCACGTCGATGGACACCGTGGGGCAGCGGCGGAACGCCTCCGGCTCCAGGCGGAGAAAATCCAGATCCGTACGGGCCTGCTGGAGGGACGCACGGGCCGCCTGCAGCAGGTCGGGCGCGCAACGCCCCAACTCCCCCACCATCACCCCGGCGCGAAACAGAAAGATGCCGCTGTTCCAACGGAAGC
>NZ_JENA01000200.1 GCF_000586015.1 Candidatus Synechococcus spongiarum SH4
TTTACCAGATTCCCCAGTGCCCCCACTGCTGTGGACCTCGGCTCCATCTCCCAGCAGTGATAACGGAATCGGAGCGGCGGGATTTGAACCCACGACCCCCACTACCCCAAAGTGGTGCGCTACCAAACTGCGCCACGCCCCGTCACCCTGCATCATATCAGAGATCAGGATCAAAGGGCGGGTCGTTTTCCTGGAGCATGCGGCGGGCCTCGGCTTTTCTGCGGAAATTGCGCAGGAGGCGGCGCACCAGGCGATCCCGGGGTTCTCTGCTGTAGCCCCACAGCCTTTGCTGCCGGGCCAACCGGCGCAATTGCGCCATGGTCATGGCCCCCAGCATCAACTCCGGGTCCCACTGCCACTGTCTGGAGCGGAGCCTCAGGCGTTCCCCCTTGGTAATGTCCAGGTTTTCCAGGGCGGTGTTGGCCAGCCATTCCGGCACCAGCACCAGCACCACCGCCAGCAGGGCATAAAACTCCACCAGCCCTTTGGGAAGAGGGTGAAGCGGTTGTTGAAGACCGTCAAGATCCTCCTGATCTTCACCGGGATCAAACACCTCCTGATGGGGATCTTGCGGCGGGCTTCCGTTCAAGGACTCGGAAGAGGAGGGATGGCTTCAGGATGGCACAAACTCGCAATTCTGGGGACGATCCGCAGCCTGGTTCCAGGGCCGTCCATAACCGTTAGCTAATGTTGCCTGCCTAAAGTCCCCCCGTCCGCTGGTCTGGACTGGTGAAGGTTGGCATCAATGGCTTTGGCCGCATCGGGCGGCTGGTGTTCCGCGCCCTCTGGGGCGGCCCGGCATGGAGGTGGCGCATCTCAATGAACCCGCTGGCCCTGCTGACGCCATGGGGCATTTGCTGGAATTCGACTCGGTCCATGGCCGCTGGCGGGAAGCCGTCGCCGTGGAAGGGGAGACCCTGCATGTTGGCGGGCAACACATCACCTGCTCCCACAGTAGGGATTTCACCGCGGTGGACTGGCGGGGCGCGGGGGTGGAGATGGTGCTGGAGTGCAGCGGGCGCTTCAAGACGGTGGACGCGCTGACCCCTTACCTCCAGCAGTGCGGGGTGGAACGGGTGATTGTGGCCTGCCCCGTGAAGGGGGAGGAGGTGCTCAACGTGGTCTACGGGGTCAACCACCAGCAGATTGACCCCACACGGCACCGGCTGCTGACGGCCGCTTCCTGCACCACCAACTGTCTGGCCCCCATGGTGAAGGTGGTCCATGAAGCCTTCGGCATTGTCCACGGCTCCATGACCACCATCCATAACCTCACCAACACCCAGACGCCGGTGGACGGCTACCGGGGGGACCTGCGCCGCTGCCGCGCCGCGGGGGAATCCCTGATCCCCACCACCACGGGCTCCGCCAAGGCCATCGCCATGATTTTTCCCGAGCTGAAGGGCAAGCTCAACGGCCATGCCGTGCGGGTGCCGCTGCTCAACGCCTCCCTCACCGATGCGGTGTTCGAGTTGGCGCGCCCCACCAGCGCCGCGGCGGTGAACGAAGCCTTCCGCCTGGCGGCGGCGAGGTCGTTGCAGGGCATCCTGGGCTACGAGGAGCGGCCCCTGGTGTCGGTGGATTACTGCCATGACAGCCGCTCCTGCATCGTTGACGGCCCCTCCACCCTGGTGGTGGACGGCACCCACCTGAAGGTCTACGGCTGGTACGACAACGAGTGGGGCTACTCCTGCCGCATGGCGGACCTGGCCTGTGCCGTCGTCCGCTGGACGGGACACTGAGCCGGAAGCCAATCATGAATCAATCCTTGCGGGCGCCGGGGCATCTGTTGCGCCAATACATGGTGGTAACCGCCGCCTATTGGGCCTTCACCCTCAGTGACGGGGCCCTGCGCATGCTGGTGATCTTCCATTTCCACGGGCTGGGCTACAGCACCCTGGACATTGCTCTGCTGTTCATTTTCTACGAATTCTTCGGGGTGGTCACCAACCTGGCGGGGGGCTGGATCGGCGCCCGCTACGGTTTGCGGCTCACCCTCTGGAGCGGTCTGCTGCTGCAGGTGGTGGCCCTGCTGATGCTGGCGCCGGTGGCGGAAAGCTGGCCCAAGCTGTTATCGGTGATCTACGTGATGGCGGCCCAGGCCCTCAGCGGCATCGCCAAGGATCTCAGCAAGATGAGCGCCAAGAGCGCCATCAAGACCGTGGCGCCGGTGGAAGCGGGTGAGGAACAACAGGGGGAGCGCACCCTCTTCCGCTGGGTGGCCATCCTGACAGGATCCAAGAACGCCCTCAAGGGGGTGGGGTTCTTTCTGGGGGGCGCCGCCCTCTTCCGGCTGGGCTTTGCCGGGTCGGTGAGCGCCATGGCGGTGGGCCTGGTGCTGGCCTGGCTGCTGACCCTGTCCTTGCCGGCAGCCATGGGCAGGATGAAGCAGAAACCGGCCTTCACGGCCGTGTTCTCCAAATCCCGCGGCATCAACGTACTGTCGTTGGCCCGCTTTTTCCTGTTTGGCGCCCGGGACGTGTGGTTTGTGGTGGCCCTGCCGGTGTTCCTGGAGATGAGCATGGCCTGGAACTTCTGGCAGGTGGGGGGCTTCATGGGTCTGTGGGTGGTGGGCTACGGTCTGGCGCAGGCCATGGCGCCCAGCCTGCGGCGCCTCTGGGGTCAACAGCAAGCGCCGGGGCCTGGGGCCGTGCAGTTCTGGGCGGCGGCGCTCACGGCGGTTCCCGCCCTGATGGCCGTAACCCTCTGGCGCAGTACCGTACCGGGGTCCCCGGTTCAGGCCGGCCCGGTGGTGATCCTGGGCTTGGCGGTCTTCGGCCTGGTGTTTGCCATGAACTCCTCCATCCACTCCTACATGGTGCTGGCCTACACGGAAGCTGAGGACGTGAGCCTCAACGTGGGCTTTTATTACATGGCCAATGCCGGTGGCCGCCTCCTGGGCACCGTGTTGTCCGGCCTGGTGTTCCAGTTGGCCGGTGGTGGTGTCGGGGGCATGGTGGCCTGCCTGT
>NZ_JENA01000201.1 GCF_000586015.1 Candidatus Synechococcus spongiarum SH4
GAATGCTCCGCCCGGGAGTTAACCGAGGCCACCCTGCGGCGGCTGGCTGCAGTGGAGCCGGTCCTCCATGCCTTCACCACGGTCACGGCCGAGCGGGCCTTGGCGGATGCCGACCGGGTGGACGCCGACCGTGCGGCCGGCCGGACCCTCGGTCCGTTGGCCGGCATTCCCGTTGCCGTGAAGGACAATCTCTGCAGCAAGGGCATTGCCACCACGTGCTCCAGCCGCATGTTGGAGCATTTTGTTCCCCCCTATGAAGCCACGGCAACGGAGCGGCTCTGGCAACAGGGGGCCGTGCTGGTGGGGAAAACCAACATGGACGAGTTCGCCATGGGCAGCTCCACGGAAACCTCCGCTTTTGGCGCCACGTCCAATCCATGGCAGCCAAGCTGTGTACCCGGCGGCAGTTCAGGGGGAAGCGCGGCGGCGGTGGCTGCTGGCGCCTGTGCCGCGGCCCTGGGATCGGATACGGGCGGCTCCATCCGTCAGCCCGCTTCCTTTTGCGGTGTGGTGGGCCTGAAACCCACCTACGGCCGTGTGAGCCGCTGGGGGCTGGTGGCCTTTGCCAGTTCCCTGGATCAGGTGGGTCCTCTAAGCAGTTCCGTGGCGGATGCGGCGGAGATTCTGCAGGTCGTTGCCGGCCATGATCCCCGGGATGCCACCAGCCTGCAGGTCCCTGTCCCCGACTACCGGGCCAGCCTTCGGAGCCCCGTCAAGGGATGTCGGGTGGGCATGATTCGGGAATGCTTCGGCGCCGGCGTCTCACCTGACGTGGTGCAGTCCATACAGGCCGCGGCAGCCCAGTTGGACGCCTTGGGATGTCATGTGGAGGAGGTGAGTTGTCCCCGGTTCAAGGACGGCATCGCCACCTATTACATCATCGCCCCCTCGGAGGCCTCCGCCAACCTGGCCCGTTACGACGGGGTCAAATACGGACTGCGGGCGGAAGGAGCCCGGAACTGTGGGGACATGACCGCCCGGACCCGGGCCCAGGGGTTCGGCCCGGAGGTGCAGCGGCGCATCCTGATTGGCACCTATGCCCTCTCGGCAGGCTACGTGGATGCCTACTACCACAAGGCGCAACAGGTGCGCACCCTGATCCGCCAGGATTTTGACCGGGCCTTTGCCCGGTTCGATCTGCTCCTGACGCCCACCTCCCCCTGCACCGCCTTTGCCGCTGGCGAGAGGGTGGATGATCCGCTGGCCATGTACCTGGCCGACCTGATGACCATCCCCATCAACCTGGCGGGATTACCGGCCATCAGCCTGCCTTGCGGCCTGGATGAACGCGGTTTGCCGGTGGGACTCCAGTTGATCGGCAACGTGCTGGAGGAAGCCAGACTCCTTCAGGTGGCCCATGCCTATGAGCAGGCGGCCTCTCCCCTGGCCCACTGCTCACGGCCCCCTTTGGTGCGGCCTCTGTTGCACTCCACTGCGAACTGAGGACTTTTCCCGGGGTTTGGTCAGATAATGCAGCCAGTCCAATTGAAACGATGCTTGATGCTCTTCCCCTGCCCCTTCTTTTCGGGGGGTTAGGCGTTGCTGCACTTCTGGTTGGTGTGGTGGTGGTCTGGACCCGGGGCCGTGGGTCCGGGAAAAAGGCCTTCGCGGAGTTCGAGTCCGGGGCATCCCCTGATCCCCAACAGGCGGCCCGGACAAAAGACGGTGCAGCGGCAGAGCCCGGGTTCCAGCCCCTGCCCCCGGCCCCTGAGGAGACTCGGGAGCCGGTGATGGCAAACTTTGCCCCGGATCAACTCTCCCTGGGAATCACCGTTCCCTCGGGCCGCCGCCGCCCCGGCGCCAGCATGGCTCCCTTCAAGGAGATGGCCGGTTCGGTGGTCGCCAAGGGCTGAGGCGCCCGGGAAAGAGGCCAGAATGGAAGTCCCTCCCCGGAACATCCATGGCTGTTGTTGAGCGACTGGGGCACGTTGCCATCCGTGTCCAGGATATGGAGCGGGCCAAGCGCTTTTACCGCTCCCTTGGCATGGAACTGGTGTGGGACGCCAAGGATTGGTGCTACCTGGAAACCAGACCGGGGCGGGAGGGCTTGGCCCTCCTGGGACCCGGCTACCGCGCTGCAGGACCGCACTTTGCGTTTCATTTTCGGGATCGGGCCGCTGTCCATGCCGTCCATGCCCAACTCAAGGCCGCCGGGGTGGCCGTTGGCGCGGTGCATGATCACCGGGACGGCACGGCCTCCTTCTACTTGCGGGATTCGGAGGGCAACTGGCTGGAAATGCTTTATGAACCCCAAGGGGGCATTCCCGCCAACGTGACGGCTGCCGTGGGCGCCGCGGATCCGGTCCGAGTGTAGGTGGCGTGGTGGCGTACGACTCCCTGCCGGCGATTCAGGCGGAGGCCCTGGAGCTGTTGGGGTGGCCGGAACTGTGCCAACACCTGGCCGGCTTTGCCTCCACCACCATGGGCCGCCAAGCCCTGCTGCGGTTGTCCCTGCCCGGTGATCTGTCCCTGAGCCAGCGGCTTCAACAGGAAACCCGGGAACTGCTGGAGCGGGATCAGCAGTTGGAGGGGGGGCTGGACTTTCGGGGTGTGGTGGACCTGAATCCCCTGGTGGGGCGCTGTTGCAAGGGAGGCATTGCCACGGGGGAGGCCCTGCTGGGGGTGGCCACCACCATGGCCGCTGTGCGGAAACTGCGGCGTCAGATCAACGATCCCCGCCAACAGCCGGTGACCACCGCCTGCCTGGCCCGGCTGCAAAGCCTGCAGCAACTGGAGCGACGCCTGAACCATTGCCTGGAGGAGGGTGGTCACGTGGCGGATCGGGCCAGCGGCGCCCTGGCGGCAGTGCGCCGCCAACTGGGTGAACTGCGCCTTGCGTTGCGTCAACAACTCCACGCGCTGCTGCGGCGTCATCAGGCGGTGCTGCAGGACACCATCATCTCCTCCCGCCATGGGCGGGCCGTGTTGGCCCTCAAGGCCGGCGCCCTGGACCAGTTGCCCGG
>NZ_JENA01000202.1 GCF_000586015.1 Candidatus Synechococcus spongiarum SH4
GTTTTTTCACCTCCTTCTGTCATCATTCAACCCATGTTCGCAACATCTGCGCCCACCATGGACACCTCTGGAACAGGCAGTTCACGATGCGCCGGCAATGCCATGGCGAGAACCTGTCGTTCAGTTGATCAGCGACTGCCCCTTGGTGGATCCGCTCAGGATGGGGTTCCCGGCGAACTGGCGGACATGGCCTCCATGGGCGCATTCAGCCTGAATGACCGAATTGACCACAGGCTTCCCAGGGGATCCCGTGCGTTGCTGAAGCGTGTGACCTGTCCCGTGCTCTCGTAGTCGGCCGGGCCAATATCCGTCTGGTACTTGCCCACGGCGATGTCGAGACCCGCGTTGAGATCAATTACATCCTTGTCCTGAACATGCCAACCGGATGCCCGCAGGCGTTCTATGCATCATGGGACATCACCGGAAGCTGCTGCCCGACAGGCAGCTTGAAGGGTGCGGGCGTGGCTGGATGCGCATGATCACCATGTTGATACGATACGAAGCCGGAGCGTCTAAAGCACAAAACCCGGATCAATGGCGGCCATGGCCGTCCGGGCCCGGGCTTCCAGTTGCTCTTGACAGGGGCCGTGGCTGGCGATCAGACAACCCCTCTGCCGTAGATCGCCGCTGCCATAGGCGAGGGGGCGACCGTCCCCATGGCGGAAGCAACCCCCAGCCGCCCGGAGCACCGCTTCCGGCGCCGCCATGTCCCAGTGTTTCGGTGCGGAGCGGCCTGAGAGGGAAACGTACACGTCCGCTTCGCCCCGCAGGATGGCGGCCACCTTGCAGCCCACACTGCCCACGGATCGACTTCCGGCCAGGCCCAGGCGCGGAATCAGGGCTTCCAGACGCTCGTCACGATGATTGCGGCTGGCCACCAGGATCAAGTCTTCACAGCGGCGGCGCCCACTCAGTTGAGCGGGGCGGCCTATGCCCTGACGATTTTCCCGCCAGCAACGGCCCTCCAGACCGAACCACAGCTCCTCCCGCTCCGGCAGCATCACCAGCCCAAACCGGGGGCGGCCCTTGTGCAGCAGCGCCAGGTGGATGGCGTAGTGCCCGGTCCCCTCCAGAAAATCCCTGGTGCCGTCCAGGGGATCCAGCAGCCAGACCCACTCCTGATCCAGGGGATGGTCCCGGTGGTCAGGGTGGGTGGTTTCCTCACTCAGGATCCCCCAGGGGGCGTGGGGCCAATTCCGGGCCAGGGCTTGGAGCACGTGGCGATGGACTGCCCGATCAGCGGCGCTCACCGGCCCATCCCGTCCCTCCTCCACGGTCAACCCGGGGGGATAGCCGTAGGGAGGCTGTTGGCCACGGGCATAGGCCCGCAACAGGTCCGCGGCTTCCCAGCCACTGCGCCGCAGCACGGCCATGAGGTGGTCCCCTTTCACGCCATGGGGGAAAACAGCAGCAGGACTGGCCATGATGGCAACACAGGCAGGCGCCATTGTGGAACAGCCCCGGGAAGAACCCCATGGCGGGGTGCTCTATGTGGTGGGTACACCCATCGGTAACCGGGAGGATCTCAGCCCCCGCGCCCGCAGGGTGCTGGAGCAGGCGGATGTGATTGCCTGTGAGGACACACGCCACAGCGCCCGGTTGTTGCAAGATCTCTCGGGTCATGGCCGGCTGATCAGCTTTCACCGCCACAACCGTCGCCAGCGCCAACCGCAGCTCCTGGAGCTGATGACGGCGGGTCACAGCCTGGCGCTGATCAGTGATGCCGGCCTACCCGGCATCAGCGACCCTGGTGAAGAGTTGGTGGCGGCAGCGCGCCAGGCGGGGCATGGGGTGGTCTGCGTTCCCGGCCCCACCGCTTTTGTCACGGCCCTGGTGGGCAGTGGTCTGCCTTCCGGGCGGTTTGTGTTTGAAGGTTTTCTGCCGGCCAGGGCCGGCGCCCGGCGTCAGCGTCTCCGACACATGGCGGCGGAACCCCGCACCGTGGTGTTCCATGAGGCCCCCCATCGGCTGTTGGCGCTGCTGGAGGACCTGTTGAAGCTGTGGGGTGATCGCCCCCTCCAGGTGGCGCGGGAGTTGACCAAGCGCCATGAAGAGTTCGTTGGTCCCACCACGGCCATGGCCCTGGACCATTTCCGGGAGCGGGCGCCCCGGGGTGAATGTTGTGTTGTGGTGGGGGGCTGCCCGGAGCCGGAGACGTTGCCCTGGGATGGGGATGCCCTGGCAACCCGGTTGCAGGAGTTGATCCGGAGGGATGGCCTCAGCCCCAGCCAGGCCGCCCGTATCCTGGCCCAGCGCAGTGGCCACAGCCGCCAGCGGCTCTATGCCCTGCTGGTGCAACAGCGCTGCGACGAAGAGCAGGGCGCTGGGCCATAGTGGTTGTCATGGTCCGTCGTTTTCTCCTGCTGAGCACCGGCTGGGGTGTGGGCATACTGATGCTCCTATGCCTCAGTCTGGGCGCCCAGAACCTGGAGCGCTCGTCGGAGCGCCTCAGCCTTGACCTGGGGTTGAATCGCACAACCATCCCTTTACCCAGCGGCGTGATCATCGGGGTGGGATTGATCATCGGGGTGGTGGCTGGCAGCAGTGCCAGCGCCCTGGCGTGGCCCCGCTCCTCTTCAGTGGAAGAGGAGCGGGAGTGAGGGGGATTCAGGGCCGAGCCCCGGCAGTGGCAACACTTCCGGGCAGGGCATAGAGGGCGTCCTCAACCACCAGACGGCTGATCCCTTGCGCCAGCAGGTGAGGCGCCGTCTTGCCCAGCAGCTTGGGGTCGGCCAACTTGACAATCCGCTGGTTCCTACGACACTGGCGCCGTGCCTGGCGAACGTTGCTGAACAGGATCAGCCCTTGCCGCTGTTGTTCCTCCTTGTCCAGGGGGGCCAGGTGGTGGAGACTGCCCAAGGTCTGGGGTTGTAGCTCCACACTGCGTTCCACCAGGAGATAGAGGGGCGAAGGAAGCTTATTCACGTCAAGGTTGTCGGCCTGTG
>NZ_JENA01000203.1 GCF_000586015.1 Candidatus Synechococcus spongiarum SH4
GAGAAGTCTTATCTTGGGTCTGAGGTTTGCTCCAACCGAGGCCAGATAGGAGTAACGCCTCCAGATCATCGCAACGGGCCAGGATCCGGGCCAGGGCGGCGCAGTCCGCCAGGGCGCGGTGTGCCTCCCCAATCTGTACTTCATGGGCGCGGGCAAGATCCTTCAACGACACGCGCCCGGGCCGCAGACCCAGGTGTGACGGCCATGGGGCCGTACAGGTGCAGACCCAGGGTAATGTCAACCTGGGCAGGGGTGGGCGGCCAAACCAGCGGCGATCAAAGCCGACGTTGTGGGCCACCGCCGCATCAGCATGTTGGGCCATCACCTGAAACAACTCCAGCGTCTGCTGCCATGGCTGTGGCCGTTGGCTGGCTTCCGGTGAAATCCTGTTGATCCGTTGAGCAGGGTTCTGGTCAACGGGGAACAGCATCGACACCTGGCTGAGGGTGGTCCGCAGGGATACGGAAAACAACACGGCTCCCAACTCAATACAGCGGTGCTTCTCAGGACTGAAGCCCGTGGTCTCAAGGTCCAGGATGAGCAGGGTTTCAAGACTGGGCGGCTGGGCTGCGGCTGCGGTCATGAGCAGGTATTGTCCTGGCTCACATTCTTCAGCAACGGGAGGTCACCTAGATTCTGGTTCGGCGGAGTCAGGTCTTGTTGCTGGCAGCCTAAGCGCTGCAAGAGCGCTTCTTCGTCAAGAATCTCAATGCCAAGGGTACGGGCCTTATCCAGCTTGCTGCTCGGATTTGCGCCCACCACCAGATGGGTGGTCTTCTTGCTGACACTATTGCTCACGCTTCCTCCTGCTGCCTCAATCCGCTTCTGAGCCTCGACCCGGCGGAGGGAGGGCAAGGTTCCTGTGAGAACAAACGTCTGGCCGGTGAGCGGTCCCTGAGCAGACTCTGTGGACAGATTGGTCTGGCTCTGGAGTTGCAGGCCAGCCTTGGCGAGGTGCTCCAGGAGTCTTTGATTGGCTGGGTTGCCGAGCCACGTTTGCAGAGAAAAGGCGATTTCAGGGCCAATCCCCTCAAGATCAGCCAGATGTTGTTTCCCTGCACCTTGAAACTGTCTGTTGACAGCAAAGGCCTCTGCCAGTTGCTCTGTTGAGGGAAAAGCTTGAGCCAGAACCCTGGCTTTTTCCGGTCCCAGAGGGGGAAATCCTGAGTTTTTCCAGTGTCTCCTTAAACCAGAAAGCACGAGGGGCCACCAGCGCTCCTTGCCGGCTTCGTTCTCGGCCAAACGTTTCTTGTTTGCTGGGTCGCTCAGCCAAGTCTGAATCTTGGGGGCGACGCTCTGAAGGCTAGCCGGAAGCGGCTCATCAGCGACTTGGTATTGTGCAAAAGCCGCCGTCAGTTGGTCGCTTGAGGGGAAAAACCGGGCCAAAGCCTTGGCTGTTTCCGGTCCCACACGGGGAATTCCCAAGCTAGAGAGTACAAGGGGCCACCAGTATGCTTTGCACGCTTCGTGGTCAGCCAAAAGCTTCTTATTCGCTGGCTCGCTCAACCACGTTTGCAGGGAAAGGGCAACCGCAGGGCTAATGCCTTGGAGGCCAGCCAAAAGCGCCTCATCAGCGCCTTGGTATTGCACAAAAGCCTCCACCAGTTGCTCGGCAGAGGGGAACGCCTGAGCCAGTATCTTGGCATTGGCGGCGCCCACATGGGGAATCCCCAGGCCATAAAGCACACGATGCCATGGCTGCTGCTTGGAGGACTCCAGCGACTGCAACAGACCGCGGGCCGACGGGACAGCCCAACCCTCCAATGCCGTCAACTGAGCCTCCTGAAGCTTGTAGAGATCATCAATGGTGTGAACCAAGCCCCGCTCTGCCAACTGCTCAATCCGTTCACGTCCAAGGCCGTCAATGTCCAGGGCGTCACGGCTGGCCCAGTGGCGGAGCGCACCGCGGAGGATTGCTGGACAACTACGATTGACGCAACGGGTGGCGGCCTCCAATTCCTTGGATTCCTTGGATTCCCGCACCAGGGGAGAACCGCATTCCGGGCAGTGGCGGGGAAACGCAAGGGGTTCACCCGGCGGTGAGCACGGCTCCACCCGCACCACCTCAGGAATCACCCCACCCGCCTTGCGCACCATGAGGACGTCTCCCCCGTGCAGACCGGTTCCTTTGGTGAGGTCTTCGATCCGGTCGGCATTGTGGAGGGTAGCCCGTGCCACGGTGCTGCCGTCCAGTTCCACCGGGTCAAACTCCGCCACCGGCGTGACCACACCTGTGCGGCCCACCTGGACCACAAGGCGCCGCAGCCTGCTCCTGGCCTCCATCTGGCTGAACTTCATGGCCACAGCCCAGCGGGGCGCCCTCTGGGTATGCCCCACCCGCTGCTGAAGGGCCAAGTCATTCAACTTGACCACCACCCCGTCTGTGCCGTAGGGGAGGTGGTGACGCTCAAGGTTCCAATGCCGGTAAAACTGGCCCACGTCCGCCAGGCTGGTGCAGTGGCGGGCGTGGGGATCGGTTTTGAATCCAGCAGCCCTCAACCAATCCAGGGCCGCCAACTGCTGGCGGGGCTGGGGCTGCTCCGGCGAGAAATGAAGCCCATAGGCTAGAAAGTCCACCTTCCGGCTGGCCACCACCTGGGGGTTCAACTGGCGCAAGGTGCCCGCACAGGCATTGCGGGCATTGGCAAAAGGAACCTCGTCTTGTTGGCGGCGCTGTTGGTTGATGGCGGAAAAGGTGGCCTCCGCCAGGAACGCCTCACCACGGATCTCCGCCCAGGCCGGCGGGTCCCCACAGTGCAGCCGGAGGGGGACGGAGCGAATGGTGCGGACACTGGCGGTGATCTCCTCGCCCCGGTGACCGTCTCCCCGGGTGGCCCCCTGCACCAGCAGGCCATGCTCATAGCGCAGGGCCAGGGCCACCCCATCCACCTTCAGTTCACAGGCATAGGCCAAGGGCTGGTCGGCG
>NZ_JENA01000204.1 GCF_000586015.1 Candidatus Synechococcus spongiarum SH4
GGATCAACTCACCCCGCGCCCGGGTTGCGCCATGGAGTTCCGCGCCAATGGCGCGGGGGGCTTTACGGGCTGTGTGGAACCCGGTTGCCGCTGTCTGATTCCCCGGGACGGCCAGCTCACCTATCTGGTGAGCGAGGTGGAGATGGACGAGGAGCGGTGGATCAGCCGTGATCGGGGGTTTGACCCCCGGACCCATGACCAGCGCTGGGGCTCGGAGCATGGGGCGCTGCGCTTCCGCCGCACCGGGCGTTACGATCAAGCCGTTGGCCCCCATTGGCTCCAGGCTGCAAGGGGTGTCCGATTGTAAAGCTTAGGCGAGGGAAGCACTTTCCTCTCTGAGAATAGGGGCGTCCGTAATGGCCAGCCCCGAGGCAGCCAGGCCGGTGAGGGAAGGTCTCAACCTGCTGAGGCTTGGTCCTCCCTCCCTGAATTGACTGTTCCCTGGGTGCTGGCCAGGTAGGGGCGGAGGCTTTGTCCGCCTCTGTTTGCCAAACATCCTTCGACCCATCGTCGAGACCAGGAGCCTTTCTTCAATGTTTGACGCCTTCACCAAGGTTGTTGCCCAGGCTGACGCCCGGGGTGAGTTCATCAGCGCCGGTCAGCTTGACGGCCTTGCCGCCATCGTTGCCGACAGCAACAAGCGCATGGATGCGGTGAACCGCATCACATCCAACTCCTCCACCATCGTGGCCAGCGCTGCCCGCAGCCTCTTCGCCGAGCAGCCCTCTCTGATTGCCCCCGGTGGCAACGCCTATACCCATCGCCGCATGGCCGCCTGCCTGCGGGACATGGAAATCATCCTCCGCTACGTCACCTATGCCGTCTTCACCGGTGACGCCAGCGCCCTGGAGGACCGTTGCCTGAACGGTCTGCGGGAAACGTACCTGGCCCTGGGAGTGCCTGGCGCTTCTGTTGCAGAGTCCGTCCGCAAGATGAAGGACACTGCCATCTCCATCGTCAACGACCGCACCGGCATCACCTCCGGCGACTGCACCTCCCTCGTTTCTGAGATCGGCCTCTACTTCGATCGCGCCGCCGCCGCTGTGGCCTGAGCCAGGCCCTAACTTCACTCTCAACTCTTTTCATCGTTTTCCATGAAAACCCCCCTCACCGAAGCTGTCGCCGCTGCCGATTCCCAGGCGCGCTTCCTCTCCAACAGCGAGATGCAGTCCGCCCTGGGCCGCTTCGGCCATGCCAACGACTGCCTCGCCGCCGCCAAAGCTCTCACCTCCAAGGCCGACAGTCTGGTGAACGGCGCCACCCAGGCCGTCTACAACAAGTTCCCCTACACCACCCAGATGCAGGGGAACCAATATGCCTCCACCCCGGAAGGCAAGGCCAAGTGCGCCCGGGACGTGGGCTACTACCTGCGCATGGTCACCTACTGCCTGGTGGCTGGCGGCACCGGCCCGATGGACGACTACCTGATTGCCGGCCTTGAAGAGATCAACCGCACCTTCGAGTTGTCCCCCTCCTGGTACGTGGAAGCTCTGAAGTACATCAAGGCCAACCACGGCCTCAGCGGTGATCCCGCCACCGAGGCCAACACCTACATCGACTACGCCATCAACGCCCTCGTCTGAACCCGCCTGCCGGTTCGGCATCTGGTTGATGTCAGGATGGAGCCCTCTGTGGGCTCCTTTTTTCTGCTTTTTCCATTTCCATGCCGCAAGGGACGCCCCTCAACGAAGCCCAGGCTCTGGACTGGTTGCGCCAGTTGGAGGATCCGGGGCAGCGCTACTACGCCGCCTGGTGGCTGGGGCGGATGCGCTCCCGCCATCCTGAGGCGGTCCCCCTGCTGATCCAGGCCCTGACGGATCGGGGTCCGCGCCCTGATCCCGCAAGTGGCATTGAGGAGCCCAATCCCGTCGCCCGCAATGCGGCCCGCGCCCTGGGAAAACTGGCCGATTCCCAAGCTGTTGATCCCCTGCTGGAAGCTTTGGAGTCCTCCGATGATGGGTTACGGGAGGCGGCGGCCCGATCCCTGGGCCAACTGGGCGCCCTGAAGGCGCGGCGGCCCATGCTGCGGCGCCTAGCGCCGGGACCGCTGCTTGCAGGGGCCCCCCGTCCCGGCACCAGCCGGCTGATGGAACCCTGTGAGGCGCTCCTGGAAGCCCTGGGGGCCCTGGGTTGGCGGGAGGAGGACGGGTCCACAATCACGGGCCGTGACCGTGAACCGGTGCTGGCGGTGGTGCGCTCCTATGGGGACCATGAACGCCCGCTGATCCGCTCTGCCGCCTATCGGAGCCTGCTGCAACTCACCCGGGAGGATTGCTGGGGTGAGCAGTTGGTCCACCTGCTGCAGCACAACGAGCTGCAGGTGCGTCGTGCAGCCCTGCTGGATCTGGGGGTTACCGGCTGGCGGTCGGCGGGCGCCGCCATTGCCCGGACCCTGGCGGAGAACAGCCTGAAACTCATTGCCCTGCGGGGCCTGGTGGAAAACAGCCCGGCGCGGAACCGGACCAGCCCATCCCCCTCGCCGGAGGAGGTGGAGTTGCTGGCGGCCATGGATGATCTTCTCTAATCCGCCCGACCCCATGCCCTCCACGCCCCCCGATCCCCGCCAAGTGCAAGCCCTCATGGATGCCGTGCAGGCCGCCCAGACCGCGGACGACCTCACCGATGCGGTGGAATGCCTCTCCGCCTCCCCTCATCCCATGGCCATCCCCTGTCTGATTCAGGTGCTGGGCTTTAACAACCCTGGTGCGGCGGTGGCGGCGGTGGATGGGTTGGTGGCCGTTGGTTCTGCGGCGGTGCCGGCCATCCTCGCCAATCTGGACGACTACAACTACGGCGCCAGGGCCTGGAGTGTGCGGGCCTTGGCGGGGATTGGGGATCTGCGGGGGCTGCCCTTGCTGGAGCGGGCCTTGGCCCAGGATATCGGCCCCAGTGTGCGCCGGGCGGCGGCCCGGGGCATGGGC
>NZ_JENA01000205.1 GCF_000586015.1 Candidatus Synechococcus spongiarum SH4
CATCGGTAAAGACGCCATCGACATCAAAGCCACGGAACATGGCATGGCAATCAGCGCGGAGCGGCCCAACGTTGATGTGGGAGAGGATCGCGTGCTCAGCGAATTCCGCTACGGCAACTGGCGGCGTAGCTTCTACTTTGGCAAGCGCATTGATCCCAACCAGTTGCAAGCCGAACTCCAGGACGGCATCCTGCACGTCACGGCCCCCAAAGTGGACAGCGTCAAGGCCGTGAGCATCAAGGTGGGCAACTGATCCCACCCGTCCGCCTCGCCGCCTGCCCGTCTACACCCCGGCCCACCATATGCCCTGTGGCGCTCTCTCCCCAGGGCATATGGTGGGCTTGGCGGCGCCGGAGCTACAGTTGTCGTGCTCCACAAAGTCATTGATCTTGCGGGTGAGTTCTCCTACATTATGGAAAGAACCGCGTCGGATAGCTTTCTGGGTAATGATGCCAAACCAGCCTTCCACTTGATTGATCCATGAGGCGTAGGTGGGGGTGAAATGCACATGGAACCTGGGCTGCTGCATCAGCTACTCCTTCACCTTGGCGTGTTTATGGGTACAGTAGTTATCAATAATCAGATGAATATCCAAGTTATTGGGTACATTCCTTTCAACATGTTAGAGGAAGGAGACAAACTCCTGGCGCCGGTGCCGATGCTTACACTACGCCAGCATTTTCCCCGTGGCTATATTCAAAGCAGCAAACAAGGTTGTGGCGCCGTTACGGATAGTTTCATGGGTCACACCTTCCACATAGCCCAGTCCCAAGGGTAGCATGGGTTGGGTTCGCTCCAGTGCCTGGATTTGCATCTTCTCGTCTACACAGAGCATGACAACATGGTATGGTGGATTTAATATAAACCCACAATGTCATGCACCTTCTCCACAAAGTAGGGATCGTTGGAGATCTTGAAATGCCGGCGGCGATGGGCCAGGGTGGGACACTCCAATGGGTGGCATGGGCTGGCGGACTCTGCAATGCCGTGTTGAGCACCTCGGTCACACGCTGGTCATCATGGGGCGGGAGCGGCCAGGGCGTTGTTCGTCCTGCAGCCCTCCCATGCCCTGCTGGTGAAAGCGATGGCGCCATTTGCTCACCGTCATCTTGCTCACCCCCAATCTCTACCTGGGGATCTCCCTTACCACAGGCCAGAATGAGTTGGGCGCACCACACCAAGCCGGGCGGCAGTTTGAGGGAGCGGGTCATGCTCTGCAATTCCTCTCTCTTCCTCACTGAGCTTCACGGGAATTGGGGGGCGACCAATGGGTATGGGCCTACTCCTCTCTTGGATGGACTCCCTCTATTTTATCTCACTTCCTTCCAGGAACCTACACTGGGGTCCTGCTGGACGGTGGCAGTGACGGCCTCACCCTCACCACCACGGCCGATGCCCTCCTGGTGGAGACCACCTCGGAGGGGATTGTGGGTCTGAAGTCTTCGGAAGCCAGTATCTCGGCTGCGGCTGGGGCTGGCGGCCACAAGGCCGGCGCCCTTGGCCAACGACGGCGCACTGCTGCCCGCCATGGAGATCGGCATCCGCCAAGACGGCGGTGATGCCGAGACCGGCTTCGGTCTGGAGGTGGGGCGCCACAGCCTCTCCTGGAACTACCCACGGCGGGGCATCAGTGGCGAACTGAAGGGCCACCCCCTGCTCACCCACATGGAGGAGGAGTTCCGGGAGCAGGGCTTGGCCCTCTCCTTCGCATGGGAACCCGACCCGTCCAATCGCGGGCCGTCCCTCGCCCTGGGCCACACCATGGGGGTAACAACGGCAGGGGGTATGGATGCCCTCCTCAATCCCACTGTTCTGGAGGGGGTGGACGACGCCAGCAGCGGGGGGCAGCAGTTCGAGGCGCAGTTGGCCTACGGCTTCCCCGCCCACAACGACCGCCTCACCCTCTCCCCAGGGGTGGCAGTGGCCCTCTCCCCCCACCGGCAGCGCCTACACCCTGCTGTGGTCCCTGGCGCCCTATGCTCCCCAACCGGGAGAGACTGCGCCTTGGGAACTCTCCCTCGAAGGGGAACAGCAGGATACCCGCTCCTCCGCTTCCCACCCGGAACACTCCCTCGGCCTCCGCTTCTCACTCCTCTTCTGACCCCTCTTTCCTGGTTCTCTTATCCAGAACCCGGGTTACACCGTTTCCGCGACTGGCGCCCCATTGCAACACCTTAGGCTCAGGATCCACAAACTGGGGAAGGGATTGCCTCTTATGGGTCCTGGCTCCGGCAACCGGACGTCCGGAGAAGCTGGAACACCCGCTCCGGGACCAACTGGGCGGTGGCGCCGACAACGGCGTCAGCACCAGCGGCCAACAACTGCCGGTGGTAGGCGGCCCCCACGGTCTCGGCGGCAGCGGCCACATGGGGCGGGGCCACGGCCAGGGCTTTGCAGCGCAGCCGGGGCTGTTGCCGCCGGGCATGAACCACCGTGAGCACGTCCGCAACGGTATCCCCCACATACCCCATGGGCAGGTGGGCGAGGGGGACGCGGGCCCTGGCGGCCAACGCCTCGGCCAACCGGAGAAGGCCCGTGGGATCCGGTTTATCCGGGGCATCCCCCATGGCCACCAGGGGGGGCTGAAGCAGGCCCAGGCGATCCTCCAGCACGTGGCGGGCGCTGGGGGGCTCAGCCCCGCTGACAAAGCCCCAGCCAATGCCGGCGCTGCTGAGGGCGGCAAAAAAGGCCCCATCCACCAACAGGGGCTCCTGGCGGATGAGGCCGGTCCACCGTCGGGGCTCCTGGCTCACGGCGCCCCCATCGTCCCGCCCGAAATACAACCCGGAGAACACCTCCACCACCTCCGCCCGTGAAGGCAGCGGCAGGTTCGGCTGCCGGGAGCGGCGACGACGCAGCAACTCCAGGCTGGCATCCCAATCGTTGTTCCAGCAGCCTTCCGCCTTGAGGGCGTCAATGG
>NZ_JENA01000206.1 GCF_000586015.1 Candidatus Synechococcus spongiarum SH4
TCCGGCGCTGGCGCAATTCACTCTGCAACACCTTGGCCTGCTGGTCCGTGATGCGCCGCAGGGGGGAACCGCCGCCAATGGAGCGGTAGGCCTTCTGGGAGCGCCCCGCCCGCAAGCTGCTGATGAGCCAGGCCAGGGGCTTCTGCAACTGGGGCAGGGGCAGGCGGATGATTTCCGGATCCGCGAAGAGATTATAGAGAAACGGCCCCACGTCCTGGATCCGCTCGGGACCGCCAAGGTTCAGCAGGAGAACGCCAATACGGGCCATGTCCCTGGCGGGCAAATGATGAATGAGTGGACCCTAACCCTTCCCAGACCCCATCGGGAACCTTGCCAAACTGTTATCACCCTGAAAATGCTGCTGACCACGGCGGCGGCTAAACTGGCCCCATGGCTCCATCGACACCACCCCGTCCGGCAGCTTTGATCAACGACTGGCTGAAGCCCGCCGCTGTGGTGGGCGCCCTGGCGTTGCTGCTGGTAGCCTTCCATGGCGCCCGGCAAGAGATCAGGACAACGGAAGCCAGCCCAGAAACGACGTCAAGGCTGACATTCAGGCTGCAGAGAGCAGGCTACGGGCTGACTCTCCGAACCGAGGGCACACTACAAAACCTTGGATCAGAAGCTGGATCGGGTGCTGGAGAGCCTCCTGCAGCCCTGAGCAGCACCTATGGAGGATGAGCCTCGCCTGCGTATGTCTGATCCCAACTTTGCCAGCGGCGCCATCTGGGCCGGGGACAACCTGGACGTCATGCGGGGCATGAACTCCACCTGTGTGGACCTCATCTACCTGGACCCGCCCTTCAATTCCAACCGCCACTACGAAGCCCCCATCGGCAGCAAAGCCGCCGGGGCCGCCTTCAAGGATGCCTGGACCCTGGACGACGTGGACGTGTGCGAGCACGGGGAACTGGCAGAGCGTAATCCTGCCGCCTACGCCGTCATTGAGGCCGCCCGTCAAGCCCATGGGAAGGGGATGCAGTCCTACCTGGTCTTCATGGCGGTGCGGCTGCTGGAGATGCAGCGCATCCTCAAGCCCACAGGTTCCATCTACTTGCACTGCGACCCCACCGCTTCCCATTACCTCAAGCTATTGATGGATGGGATTTTTGGGTACGCGGCGCACCGCTGCGAAATCACATGGAAGCGAACGAACACACACAACGACTCAAGGCACTCCTTCGCGAAGGTCGCTGACGTGATCCTGTTCTATGCGATGCCGGAAGCCACGTTCAATCCGATCTATGAGCCGCACTCGGCGGAATACGTTGCCAAGTTCTACCGTCATGACGATGGCGACGGACGTGGCCCTTACCAGCACGATAACATGGCAAGCCCAAATCCTCGTCCCTTGATGACGTACGACTGGAAAGGCTATCCTCCGCCTGCCAAAGGCTGGCGATACCAAGTCAGGCGAATGACGGAACTGGACATGCAGGGCCGGATTCACTATCCGACTCACCCGGATGGATCGCCTGACCATTCAAAGCGCCCCAGACTCAAACGCTACTTGCGAGAGCAGAAAGGGGCGGTGATCGGAAACGTGTGGACCGATATTCGACCTTTGTCCCATGCCAGCAAGGAGAAAACCGGCTACCCCACCCAGAAGCCCCTGGCCCTGCTGGATCGCATCATCAAGGCCAGTTCCAACCCCGGCGACATGGTGCTGGACCCCTTCTGCGGCTGCGCCACTACCCTGGTGGCGGCGGACAGGCTTCAGCGTCAATGGGCGGGCATCGACCTTTCGCCGCTGGCCATCAAACTGGTCAATGATCGCATTACCGAAGACCGGGGGCTATGGGGCGGCCCCACCGCTTTGGATACTCCGCCCCAGCGCACCGATCTGGGCCAGTTGCCCAGCTACCGCACCCACCGTCACCGCCTCTATGGTGAGCAGGAAGGCATCTGTGCAGGCTGTGACACCCATTTCCCCTTCCGGGTGATGGAGGTGGATCATATCCTGCCCCGCAGCCGCGGCGGCACGGACCACCCGGACAACCTGCAACTGCTGTGTTCCGGCTGTAACCGTAGCAAGGGCGGCAAGACCATGGCCGAATGGCGAGCGAGCCAGACTTGACTGATCACTGCCCAGACCAGCACGTCCAGTCACTACCTCACCGATACTGAAGCCAGTTAGAGAAAATAATTTAGGAGTATTTGCTATCAGGTGGTAATCCCAAAGGCTCGCTGAGCCTACAAACAGCATGACTGCAAGTAGTAAGATTTCATGGGACAGATTTGACAAGACTAGGATACTGGCCGTTGAGACAAATTCAACTCAACCGAGTATCGCGGCGGCGCCAGTTGAAAGCCGGGTCTTGAGGGCTCCAGGAACGTGATGGCGTTGTAAAAATCGTCCAGTGGGATAAACAGACCGTGATCCTCTGCCCAACGGCGCATTCGTTGATTGGTGGAATGTGCCCATGAGAGAATCTCGACACGCCACCGACGTTTGTGCATGCGCTCCAGAGTGCTATGAAATCCGGTCCCTTCAATATAGCCAGCTCCGTCTCCGGTGAGCAACACGATAATCCCTGGATCGCCATTGTAATCCAAGGCGTCTTCCAGCATGGCAAGTTGTAGAATCTTGTCTGGAACACCCTGTTCACCACGCTCCTGTGAACCCCGATCATAAAGGGATACCTCAACACCCTTGCCTTCCATCCGGTTCCAGAGTTGCTGCATTTCCGGTGGCACGGAACCAACCGCCAGGGCCTTTTCCACAGGGCGATCTCCGTGGGCCAGGCGCAGCAGGTTGTCAAAGTTGACGCGAACCCGAAAACGTGCATCCGGACCATTCTCAATCTCCTCTGCGAGGCGCTGGGCCTCGTGGAAAATGTTCGAGTTGTCCCAATAGATGAAGACTTTTTCCATGCTGTGTACAGGCTGCGGTGTTGACAATGCTTAATAGTAT
>NZ_JENA01000207.1 GCF_000586015.1 Candidatus Synechococcus spongiarum SH4
CCGATCTGCGCCGCTATGCCCGCAACATCGGCCTGGCGTTCCAGATCATCGACGACATTCTGGACGTGACGGCAGACAGCGCCACCCTGGGGAAAACCGCGGGCAAGGATCTGCTCACGGAAAAGAGCACCTACCCGGCTCTGCTGGGCCTTGCGGCATCGCGCCGGAGCGCCGCCGAACTGATCACGGCCGCCAAGGCGGCTCTGGCCCCCCATGGGGAGGCCGCCCGCCCCCTGCTGGCCCTGGCGGACTTCATCGCCACCCGTAACCACTGACAAGCCATGGATGCCCTCGCCGCGATTTTCGAGAACGTCGTCCTTGCCTGGGGCCTACTGGCCTGTGGCGTGGCCCAGCTCAGCAAGCTGCTGCTGGTGTTAGCGGTGGAGCGGCAATGGCGCCCGGCGGTGCTCCTGGAGACCGGTGGAATGCCCTCCAGCCATGCGGCCCTGGTGAGCGGGGTGGCTGCCGGCGTGGGCTGGCAGGTGGGCTTTGACCAGCCCCTGTTCGCCCTGGCCTGCGCCCTGGCCCTGGTGGTGATGTACGACGCCAGTGGCGTGCGCCGCGCCGCCGGTCTCCAGGCTGAACGGCTCAACGCCTACATGACGCCGGCCGATCCCGACCGTTGCTCGTCCCTGGAACCCCTGAACACCAACCTGGGGCATACTCGGCGCCAGGTGTTGGTGGGTAGTCTGCTGGGGATTGCCGTGGTTCTTCTGGGCATCAGCCGGATGGGGGGGCTGCTGGAGGGGCTGAAATGACGGGCAGAGATGGTTCAGCCCGGCTCTGACGGGAGTAAGCGCACCGACCACCGCAAGCCGCCGGGCGTGAGGGAGAGTATGCCCCAGCCGTAGCCGGCTACGGCTGGGATGCCGAGGCGGGGAGTGAGGCCGTGCCGATCACAGACCACGTGGAACTTGCTGGCCAGCCCGCCGCAAGGTAGGCCCAAGCAACCGAGGGGCAAAGCCTTCAGGCCCAGGCAAGCCCGCCCCACAACAGGCTTCCTCATTGAGCCCTGGGCCTGATAATCGGTTGGGATTTCCACCCTGCCGGTCATGTATGTTTACTAAAATCAAGTGAAAACTGTTCTCGAATTGTCATAAATTGCAAAGTTTTCCACGGTATGGATCAGAAGAGGAGGGAGAAGCGGAGGCCCAGAGAATGATCCACAGGGGATGTTGGGGAGTTGGTTTGCTGCCGTGTGCCCTCCAGGGCGATTTCCCAAGGTTCCGTCCGTCCCTGCCGGGAGTAGGGGGCCAGTGACCAGAGGAGGCCGTAGCTCCTGCTATCCGGGGAGAGGGCCACTGCCACCCCTGGGGAGAGGGTGAGGCGGTCGTTGTGGGCGGGGAAGCCGTAAGCGAACTGCGCCTCGAACTGCTGCCCCCCCGGTGCTGGCGTCGTCCAACCCCTCCATGCCGGCGGGATTGAGGAGGGCATCCATGCCGGATGCAGTAGCCCCCATGGCGTGACCCAGGACGAGGGACGGCCCGCGATTGGTGGGGGAGGGTTCCCAGGCGAAGGAAAGGGCCAAGCCCTGCTCCCGGAACTCCTCCGCCATGTGGGTCACCAGGGTGTGGCCCTTCAGTTCGCCACTGATGCCCCGTTGTGGATCGCTCCAGCCGATACCGGCCCCCACCTCCAGGCCGAAGCCGGTTTCCCCATCGCCGCTGTCTTGTCTCATGCCCACCTCCAGCGAGGGGAGGAGCGCCGCACCGTTGGCCAGGGGAACAGGGCGGCCCGCCTCCAACCCCACCCGCAGCCGGGAGACGCTGCCCTCACTGGAGGAGAGGGCATCCACCTGCTCGGTGGTGGTCTTCTGGCTCAGCAGGTCGATTGTGGTGGTGAGGCTCAGCCCCTCGGCGCCGCCATCGATGAGCAAGCCATCCAGCCCCACTGCGCCCATCACCATGGTGCTGCCGGGCCGGTACTCCCTGTTGCTCCCGTCGTCCGGTTTGACGGAGAGCTCGCCCCGGCCGTACCCGGCCACGGCCCAGACACCCAGTCGTGGGGTGAGGGCGTAACGGCCATAGGGGAACAGGCCAAGCAGGGTGCTGCTGAAGTCTCCATCACCATCGTTGTCCCCCTCTCCCTCGTAGCCGCCGTTGCCCCAGGAGTGGGAGAGGGCAGCGCCAGCCAGCCAGCGCCCCGTCCGCCAGTCTGCGCCAACCAGGGCGGCGCCCACGGTCCCAGTCAGAGAGAGGGTGGCTTCCTGCCCACGGAAGGAGGAGAGCGCCCCTTCACCCCAGACGGCCAGCCGGGGTGTTGCCCCCTCCTCCAGCCCTTGCCCGGCTGCTATCCAGGGGGAGAAGGAGAAGGAAGAACCCTGCGCCAGTTGTTGGCCGCTCACACTCTCGAAGCCCAACACCTTGGATAATGCCCCTGCGTTCTCCGCCAACGGCGTGGCGCCTGTCAGCTCTTCCCCCGCCACGGTGAGGGTGAGACCGGCTTGGGGATTGGCGCTGAAACGTCCCTGCACGGCATTCACCACCTGCTGGGCGACGGTGCGGCTAACACGCACCTGCCCAGCCTTCACTGCCTCGGTGAGGACATCCGTGGCATCGTCATCCACCGACTTGGCGGCTGACGCCCTCACCTCGATATTGAACACATCGGATACCGTGCCGCCGTTGCCGTCATCGGCGGTCACCTTCACCGTCAACGTGCCCACATCCCCGGCCTGGGGCGTACCACTGAAGGTGCGGCTGGCCGGTGTGAAGGTGAGCCAGCCGGGTAATGCACTGTCATCCCCCTGGGTGGCGGTGTAGCTCAAGGAATCGCTATCGGCATCACTGAACGTATTGGCCGGGAACCCATAGGAGAAGGCCGTGCCCGCCGTGGCGTTCTGATCCGCAATGGCGTTGGCCACCGTCGGCGCAGTATTCGTCCCGTCGTTATCCGTGATGGTGAGGGTGTGCT
>NZ_JENA01000208.1 GCF_000586015.1 Candidatus Synechococcus spongiarum SH4
GGCTGAGGCCCGCTGCTTCATAACGGCCAATGATCTGCCGGGCCTTGGCGATGGTGGCCTCCGTGTCGTAGCTGAGGCGGGCATCCACCTCGGTGGACACCCGGCCAGGCACCACCTTGAGGATTTCCTCCCCAAAGCGAACGGCCAGCTCGTCAATGGCTTCGCTGATCACGTCTTCTGCAGGGGCCGCCGCGCCACTGACCCGCCGGGATTGCCGCAGGGTGGCGTCAATCAACTCCTGATAGTCCGGAAGCTGGGCAGCGGCCAGGATGAGGGAAGGGTTGGTGGTGGCTTCCTGGGGGGTGAGGCGGCGAATTGCCTCCAGGTCACCGGTATCTGCCACCACGGTGGTCATGGCAGACAACTGCTCCAGCAGAGAGGCCATGGGAAAGAGAAAACGAGGGATCACGTCAACGCTAGCCATGATGCGGGCCATGGCCGGAAGCCGCCAGAATCCCTAAAGGCTTCCGTCAACCGTCGCCGTGCGGGCAGGCAGGATGATGCATCACGGCTCCGGGGGCTTGCGCCAGCCTGGTGGCTGCTGCCATCCAGTTGCGCACGGTGGCGGTGGATGCCTCCTGGAAAACCCGCTTGCGCCGGGGATGGCTGGGGGTAGCCACCATGGCGTTCCCGTTGTTGCGCAACCCCTGCACAACATGGGGCCGCACCAGCCAGCCGCCATTTCCCTATACGTGCCGTGGTGGATGCACTATCCGACGAGCGCTCCGCCACACCCACCACCCGGACTCTGTGTCGGACAACACCGGGCCGTCCAATGTGCCGGTGCGCATCAGCAGGGAGTTGCGCTTGGCCATCACCGGCCAAGGGGCAGTGGCCTGAGCATCAATCCCAATCGCCTCGTCTTCACTGCCGCCACCTGGGATGTTCCCCAAAGGGTCACCGTCACTGCGCCACCACCCCTGTCAGGGCTGCACCTACCGGGGCGGGGGAAGAGTTGACCACCACCCCGTTGCAGGAGAATCGGCAGGTATTGGCCAAACCGTTGGGTCTTGAGAGTGTGAGCACCCCCCAACTGGTGACCGCCTCCGCCCACTCCTGGGCCCACCGGCCAGCATAAGGTAACCCGAGTTCTGGATAAGGGGCTGGTGAGGAGTAGTTGATTCAGGACTCAGAAGAGGAGGGAGAAGCGGAGGCCGAGGGAATGCTCCACGGGGGATGTTGGGGAGTTGCTTTCCTGCCGTTCCCCCTCCAGGGCGATTTCCCAAGGTTCCGTCCGGCCCTGCTGGGAGTAGGGCGCCAGGGACCACAGCAGGGTGTAGGCGCTGCTGGTGGGGGAGAGGGCCACTGCCAGGGCTGGCGTCATGGTGAGGCGGTCGTTGGCGGCGGGGAAGCCATAGGCCAGTTGTGCCTTGAACTGGTGGCCGTTGCTGCCGGGGCCGTCCAGCCCTTCCAGGACGGAGGGACTCAGCAGGGCATCCATACCCCCTGCCGTTGTTGCTCCCATGGTGTGACCCATGAAGAGAGATGGTCCCCGGTTGGACGGGTCGGGTTCCCATGTGAAGGAGAGGGCGAGGCCCTGCTCTTGGAAGTGTTCGTCCACGTGGGTGAGCAGGGAGCGGCCCTTGACTTGGGCGCTGATGCCCCGCTGGGGATCATTCCATGCCAGGGTGGCGCCCACCTCCAGGCCGAAGCCGCTTTCTGCATCCCCGCCATCATGGCGGATACCCACCTCCAGGGAGGGGAGGAGGGAGGCGTCATTGGGAAGGGGAACAGGGCGTGTGGCCTCCAGCCCCAGGCGGAGGCGGGAGACGCTGCCCTCTGAACCTGCCAACCCATCCACCTTCTCGGAGGTGGTCTTGACGGTGAGCAGGTCGGTGGTGGTGGAGAGGCTGAAGCCGTCGGCGCCACCATCGATGAGTAGGCCGTCCATGCCCACTGCGCCCATCACCATGTTGCTGGCGGGCTTGTACTCCCTCTTGCTCCCATCGGGTGTGAGGGAGAGTTGTCCCCAGCCGTACCCGGCCACGGCCCACACACCTAGCCGTGGGGTGAGGGCGTAACGGCCATAGGGGAACAGGCCCAGCAGGGTGCTGCTGAAGTCTCCATCGTTACCGTCCTCTCCGGCGTAGGAGCCGTTGCCCCAGGAGTGGGAGAGGGCAGCGCCAGCTTGCCAGTGTGTGGTGCGCCAGTCCGCGCCAACCAGGGCGGTGGTCACCTCCTCGTTCAGAGAGAGGGTGTCCTCCTGCCCACTGAAGGAGGAGAGCGCCCCCGCACCCCAGAGGGACAAGCGGGGTGTTCCCCCGTCCCCTTCAGCTTCCCCTGCTGCTTCCATCCCTGTCCCTTCTGCTGCTATCGCCGGGGCGAAGGAGAAGGAAGAACCCTGCACCAGTTGCTGACCGCTGACACTCTCGAACCCCAACACCTTGGATAACGCCCCCTCGTTCTCCGCCAACGGCGTGGCGCCTGTCAGCTCTTCCCCCGCCACGGTGAGGTGCAGACCTGCCGGGGATGGCGTAGATGCAAAGCGGCCTTGCACGGCAGCCACCACCTGCTGCGCCACTGTGCGGCCAAAACGCACCTGCCCAGCCTTCACGGCCGCGGTGAGGGCATCCGTTGGGATGTCGTTATCCGTGATGGTGACCGCCACGTTGCCGGTGATGCTGTTGTAACCGCCGCCAGCAGCAGTGTGGCTGAGGGTGGCGCTGTCGTCCGTGGCATCATCGTCCTCCCCTGCCACGACGGTGACCGGCTGCGCAGTGTTCCAGGTGGTGGTGCTGAAGCTGAGGCTGGCGGGAGAGACGGTCACGTCGCTGTTGTTGCCACCCACCCTCACCGTGACAGTGCCCGTGGGCTCGCTGGCCAGCTTCACCGTATACGCGGCGCTGCTCCCCTCCTCCACCGTCAGGGACGGGGCGCTGAACTCCAACC
>NZ_JENA01000209.1 GCF_000586015.1 Candidatus Synechococcus spongiarum SH4
CCAGGGGCTGGCAGGTGCGTTTTGGCCGCACGGTGGCGCAGCAGGTGGTGGATGCGGTGCAGGAGCGCTTCAGTGCCGCCCCTCCCCCGCCGGGACTCCAGGCCGTCGTGGCGGGGGAAGACCTCACGGCTACGCCGCTGGAAGACAACGAAGGGGCATTGGCCAAGCTGTTGGGCTTCAAGGCCGTCACCACCGGGCAGGTGGTGGCGGGTTCTTCCTTCTCCTTCTCCCCATCACAAGCAGAGGACGGGGCAGGGGAAGATGCAGCAGAGGGGGAAGGCGGAGCAGTTGAAGGAGGGCCCCGGCTCTCCCTCTGGGGGCAAGGGGCGCTCTCCTCCTTCCGTGGACAGGAAGACACCCTCTCCCTGGACGGGGAGGTGAGCACCGCCCTGCTTGGCGCGGACTGGCGCACACAGCAGTGGCAGGCCGGGGCGGCCCTCTCCCACTCCTGGGGCAACGGCTCCTACGAGGGAGAGGACGGTAACGACGCAGCCCTCAGCGCCACCATGACCGGCCTGTTCCCCTATGGCCGTTATGTCCTCTCCCCCCGGCTGGGCATCTGGGCCGTGGCCGGGTACGGCTGGGGACAACTCTCCCTCACACCCGATGGCGCCGAGAGGGAGTACCGCCCCGGCAGCACCATGGTGATGGGTACCGTGGGGCTGGATGGCTTGCTGCTGGATGGCGGCGCCGAGGGGCTGAGCCTCTCCACCACCACCGACCTGTTGGGCCTCAAGACCACTACCGAGCAGGTGGATGGGTTGGCAGGTTCAGAGGGCAGCGTCTCCCGGCTGCGGATGGGGTTGGAGGCCGTCCGCCCTGTTCCCCTGGCCAATGGCGCTGCCCTCCTCCCCTCGCTGGAGGTGGGTGTTCGCCATGACGGCGGTGATGCAGAATCAGGCCTCGGTCTCGAAGTGGGCGCAGCTCTGGCATGGAACGATCCACAACGGGGTATCAGCGCCCAAGTCAAGGGCCGCTCCCTGGTGACCCACGTGGAAAAGGAGTTCCGCCAGCAGGGCCTCGCCCTCTCCTTCTCCTGGGACCCCTCCCCCCACTGATCGCGGACCCTCCCTCGCCCTGGGTCACACCATGGGTGCGCCAACGGCATCCGGTATCCATGCCCTCCTTGATCCCACCGCCATCCAGCACTCCGACACATCACCCGGCAACAGCCACCAGGTCAAAGCCGACTTCGCCTACGGCTTCCCCGTCCACAACAACCGCCTCACCATGACACCAGGGGTGGCAGTGGCGCTCTCCCCCACCACCAGCACCACCTCCCTCCGCTGGTCCCTGGCGCCCCACTCCCAGCACAGCCAGACACCACCCTGGCAACTCTCCCTCCAAGGAGAACGGGAAGAAAATACCACCACAGATACCCCCGTGGATCATTCCCTCAAGCTCAACTTCTCCCTCCCCTTCTGAGGGGAAGCCATGGGATGCAGAACGGGCATAACCGTTCCCCGCCGGGAAGGCGCTATTTCCCCTGCTTCCCTGAGCCGGAACCGGGGTTGAGGAGGCTCCTCGCCAAATTGCCACGGCGTCCTTGTGGAGAGGGGGCAATAATTGAGCCGCCAAGTGATACACGGGTGGTGGAGCGGGTAGAGGCTTACACCACCCTGATGGGAATCAGCCCGCTCATAACAATAACATTCACCGCAGCAGGAGGCTGTGGAACCTCTGAATTGGCCTGCAAAAGGGGGCCATACAGGATTGGGCATGACCATAGGCGGGCTACGCCAGTCAGCTCCCCAGACACGTTCTTCTTCTCCGTGCAGCACCTCCTCTGACGGCGCCAGGTTGCATCTTGGCAGCCGTCGTCACCACACGATGGGCCACGCCTGTTTGATCATCCACGCCAATATGCAGCTTCATGCTGTAGCGCCACTGGTTCCCCTTCTTGGTGTGCTTCATCTCAGGATCACCTTCTCTTTCCCGGTGCTTCCTCGATGAAGGCGACCCGATGCTGCTGGCATCCATGATCGTTCCTTCCCTCAGCGCCAGCCCTTCTTCCGCCAGATGCTCCTTGATATCTCAAACAGCACCTTGCCCAGTCCATACAGTCTACCAACGAACGGGAACAAGGCCACCGCTCCCCTCCCGTGCTTCCAGGGCTACCCCGGCAGCCAATTTATGGAACAGCCCGGCCAACCACACCCTTGCCCTTGCCCCAATGACGGGAAAAGTTTTGAACCGGAGATCAAGCCTCTGGCGGCAGCGCCCCGACGAGCAGGAAGAATAGAACCAGTGGCGCAACGATGCAATGGTCCATCCCGACGAGCAACGCTTTGACCTGGTGGTGGTGGGGGCCGGCTCCGGCGGCCTGGCTGCCGCAAAACGGGCTGCTTCCCATGGAGCCTCCGTGGCCATTGTGGAAGGCAGTCGGGTGGGGGGCGCCTGTGTGATCCGGGGCTGTGTGCCCAAGAAGCTGCTGGTCTACGGCTCGGCTGTGGGGGAGCAACTGGCGGATGCCCCCAGCTACGGCTGGCCCGTGCCCCCTGTGGCGCCCCAAACCCACGTGCTGCTGGACCACGTGCGCCGGGAGGTGGACCGGCTCAACGGCATCCATGAAGCGGCCCTGGATAGGGCCGGCGTGGCGCTGGCGCGGGGTTGGGGCCGGTTCATGGATGACCGGCGCCTGCAGGTGGGGGAGCAGGTGCTCCGGGGCGAGACCATCCTGATTGCGGTGGGTGGACAGCCGGTGCGTCCCCACCTGCCCGGGGCCGATCTGGCCCTGGTGAGTGACGATCTTTTTCTTCTGGAGCGCTTTCCCGGTTCCATAGTCATCGTTGGCGGCGGCTACATTGCCTGTGAATTCGCCTGCATCCTTCAGGGGCTGGGGGTCACGGTGACCCAGATCGTGCGTCGCCAG
>NZ_JENA01000210.1 GCF_000586015.1 Candidatus Synechococcus spongiarum SH4
ACAGGAGGCCCTGTCCGTCTCCCCCGGCCCCCAACTGGGGGCGCTAATGGCGTTTCTGCGGCGCGAGAGCGCTTTCGGGCGCCTGGCCGTTGCCGATGAGGCGTCCATCCTGGACCGTGCTCGACAATGGCTTGCAACAGACGGGGCTGCAACAGGTAGCTTCTCCCCGGCGGATCCCCCGTCGGAATTGGCCTGATTCACCCTGATGTGATAAAGATGGTGGCGATTCTGGCTTGGATCTGCCAAAAAGTTCTGGCATCCTGTTGACTTCACTCTTGATTTCAACGTTCTTTTCACACTTTTCACGTCCCTTCCCCCATTGCAACGCATGAACAACCGTTCCAACAATAATCAGCAGGGAATTCGCATCTATGTGGGCAACGTGCCACGGGATGCTGATCTTCAGGAGCTTGAGGGCCAGTTCAAGGCCGTTGTGGATCAAAGCATTCGCTTCAAGCCGGTCACCGACCGGGAGAGTGGCGAGTGCCGTGGTTTCGGCTTCATCAGTGTCAGTGACGACCGTCTGGCGGAGGCGGTTATTGCCCAGTTCAACGGCAAGGAGTTTGCCGGCCAAGCCCTGCGGGTGGAGCGCTCGGAGCGCAGGGACGGCAACCGCAACGCCGGTGGCCGCCGCAACGACCAGACCCCCTCCCGGGGCAGCAAGGTGGCCGACAAGCTGGTTCACCGTGAACTTGCCGAGGTGGATGCTCCGGATCCCCGCTGGAGCCAGGAACTCTCCAAGCTCAAGCTGCTGCTGGACCAACAGAAGACAGCAGTTTAGCGGGACTGGGCCAGGCTGAAACAGATGGGCAGGCTCAGCAGCTTCCTCAGACGAGGCACGTAAGCCCTGCGGGAGAAAACGTCGTAGCCGTTGTCTTCAATGACCTTGAGGATGCCCTGATAAAGCTGCAGCGATGTCCACACGGGCCAGCGGGCATCTCTGCAGAGCCAGCGAATCCCCGCCTCCGAGCGACGAAACCACGCCCGGGCGCGCTGCACCTGGAATCTCATCAGCCCCCGCCAGCGCTCATTGACCACCCCGTCCATCAACTCCGCTTCCGTGTAGTTGAACCGCGTCAGTTCCTCCTGGGGGATGTAGATGCGCCCCCGTTCCCGATCTTCCCCCACGTCCCGCAGGATATTGGTGAGTTGGCTGGCGATGCCCAGGGCCACGGCGCAGTTGGTGGGATCGGGGCATCGGCTCCAGGGGGCGGAGGTGAAGGCCGCATCCAGTCCCATCACCGCCTGGCTCATCAGCCCCACGGTGCCCGCCACCCGATAGCAGTAACGTTCCAGTTCCACAAAGGTCCGGTAGCGCTTCAGGTTGATATCCATCCGTTGCCCGGCAATCATCTCCAGATAGGGGGCGATGTCCTGGGGATAGCGCTGCAGGGTGTCCCAGAGGGCCATGTCCTGGGCATCCTCCACCTCTCCGGCAAACAGCCGCCGGGTGCGCTCCTCCCACCGGTTGAGACGCTGGTGGAGTCGGCCGGGGTCCATGGCGGCTGCATCGGGAGCGTCCACCAGCTCGTCCGTGCGTCGGCACCACACGTAGATGGCCCAGATGGCGCGACGCTTCCGGGGGGGCATCAGCAGGCTGCCCAGGTAATAGGTTTTGGCCCAGTGCCGGGTTTCTGCGCGGCAGGCTTCATAGCCCTCCTCCAGGCTGGGGGGGCTCACCGCGGCGCCGCGCCACAGGATGGATGGATGGTGATCGGCTGGCCAGGCGGGACGGACATATTCCGAAGATCTCATGGGCGCAGTGGCAGCCGTCCGGACAAGCTGGGATCAGGGGTCAGCCTATCAGTGTGTCTTGGCCGATGACGTCGCGCCATGGTGAACGATGGCCTGGGCGCAGAGCTTGCCGCTGAGTACGGCGCCTTCCATGGAGGCCATATAGCGCTGGCGGGTGTAGTCTCCCGCCAGGAAGAAATTGGGAATCGGCGTGGTCTGGCCGGGGCGAAGTTCCTGGCAACCGGGTGTGGTTTTGTACACCGAGAGAGGCGTCTTCACCACCCGGTACTTGCGCAGCCGGGCGGGGGTGTCTCCAGTGAAATGGCTGGGGAACAGGGTTTTCAACTCTTCCATGGTCACCTGGACAATGTCCTGGTCCGGGCGGCTGATCCAGTCCTTTGCAGGGGCAAACACCAGCTCCAGCATGGAGCGCTCCGGGTCTTCATACCCCCTGCACGTGACGCTCATATCCGCATAGACGCTGAGCAGGGGGGAACGACTGAACAGAAGATGGTCAATGTCTGTGAGCTTGCGGTCAAACCAGAGGTGAACATTGATGACGGGAACACCCCGGAGGCCAGCCAGCTTGGCGAACAGGGGCAGTTGTCGCCATGGCTCCGGCAGCAGCAGCTTGAGCGCGTCCACCGGCAGGGCGCTGACGTAGGCGTCCGCGACAACGCCTGGGCGGTCCTTGCCCCCCATGCCAAAGCCGGCCACTTGACCGTCGGGGGACAGGTCAATGGTGCGCAAGGGGGTGTTGAGCTTCACGGCGCCCCCATGGGCGCAAATGTGGTCCGCCAGGGGCTGGCAGAGGCGCTCCGGTGGGGCGCCATCCAGAAAGGCCATGCGGGAGCCGTGTTTTTCCTGCAGGAAGCGGTTCAGGGCCGTAAGCACCACGGTGGCGGAGATCTCGTCCGGATTGATGAAATTGAGGGCCTTGCTCATGGCGATGAACACTTCCTCGTTGACCCGCTCCGGGATGTTGTGCAGCCGTAGCCACTGGGTCCAGGAGTACTGGTCGCAGGCTTCCACGTAGGGCTGCCCCCTCACCATGGCGGGCGCCAGCCCCACCCCGAAGGCAATTTTCTCCGGCCAACTCAGCAGATCGTTGTTGCCGAGGATGGCCGCCACC
>NZ_JENA01000211.1 GCF_000586015.1 Candidatus Synechococcus spongiarum SH4
TTGGCCTGGACCGGGTGACCTTGCGTGGTCAGGTGATGCCGGGCATCTCCCTGGTGCAACCGGCCGCGCCCCTGGCGCCCTCGGGACAGGCTGGCCTCCCCGTGATCTGCGTGCCGGGCAATATGGGGACGGACGAGACCCTGCTGGATCTTCACCGGCTCATGGAGCCAGAGCACCACCAACCATGACCATCAACCGGGCCAATCCCCTGCTGGCGCTCCCCTTTGAGCCTTCCCTGGAGCGCCTGGGCAGTGACTATTGGGACGTGGTGGAGGCCGCCCGCTTCCCGGAAACCCGTTTGCGCTTCCGCAACGACGCTTTGCTGGGGCAATTGGGCCTGGATCCGGCAGGGGTGAGTCGGGACCATCTGGAGGCCGCCTACGGTCGCTTCGAGGGACGCCAGCCCCTGTTGGCATTGCGGTATCACGGCTATCAATTCGGCGTCTACAATCCCCAGCTTGGGGACGGGCGCGGATTCCTCTATGGCCAGGTGCGGGATTGCCACGGCCGGCTCCAGGATCTGGGCGCCAAAGGATCCGGCCAGACCCCCTGGTCCCGTGGCGGGGATGGGCGCCTGACCCTCAAGGGAGGGGTGCGGGAGGTGCTTGCAGCGGAGGCCCTCCACCGCCTGGGGGTCACCACCAGCCGCACCATGAGCCTGATGGAGACGGGTGAGCAGCTTTACCGCGGGGATGAACCGTCCCCCACCCGCAGTTCGGTGATGGTGCGGCTGGCCCACACCCACTTGCGTTTCGGGAGCTGCGAGCGACTGCTCTATCTGCAACAGCCAGGCCAGCTTGCGCGGCTCCTTCACCATGTGCAGCGCATCTACTATCCCCACTTGGCGGAAGCGGATAACCCCCTGCTGGCCATGGTGGAGGAACTGGTGGAGCGGGTGGCCCATCTGGCCGCCCAGTGGATGGTGGCCGGCTTCACCCACGGCGTTCTTAACACGGACAACATGTCCCTGGCGGGGGAGAGCTTCGATTACGGTCCCTACGGGTTTCTGGCGGCCTGGGATCCCGGCTTCACGGCAGCCTATTTTGACCACACGGGGCTCTACGCCTATGGCCGTCAACCGGCCATCTGCCATCACAACTTGAAGCTGCTGCTCCAGCCTCTGGCCATGGCGCTGCCCCTGGAGGCCCTTGAGGCCGCCATGACGCCGTTCGGGTCCATCTATGAGGCCGCCTATCGCTCCGGCCTGCTCAGACGTCTCGGGCTGGTTCAGCCGTGGACCGCAACGGGGACCATGGATCCCCCTGCAGGGGATCTGGCGCCCCTGACGCTGCAATTGCTGGCAGCCTGGAAGATCGACTACGGGGATTTTTTCGCCGGCCTGAGGGATCAAGTCAGTAGCTCGGATCCAGAGGAACCCGATGCCTTGACGCCCTGGCGCGGGCATGGGCCGGAGCCCCCCCGGCAACCATGGCTGGCCTGGCGTGACTGCTGGTGGAGCCATTGGCATGGTCTCGATGGGGATGGGCGCCAGGCCGCACGCTGGGCCTTGCAGCGCTGGAACCTCACCAGAACTCCCACCCGTCCTGTGATTGAACAGGTCTGGCAAGCCATCAGCGACCATGACAATTGGCAGCCGTTCCACCAACTGGTGGATTCATGGCGCTGGACGGGTGCGGCGCAGCCAGAGCCAGCAAACCAGGCCGAGACTCACCCCCAGGGCCAGACCCACCAGGGTTGACCCCAACAGAACGCAGCGGGCCACCGTCCAGCCCAGGGACCACACGTCCTCCCAGGGAAACGACGATGCAGCGCCCCCATGGAGCCCGCTGATCCCGCCGGGATGCTCCCCCAGCAAGCGCCTGCCGATGGTGTAGTTGAACCAGTAGAGGGGCACGTAGGTGAACGGGTTGCTGATCCAGGTGCCGGCCGCCGCCAGGATGCGGTTTCCTCGCAACAACGAAGCCAGAAAAACGCCCAGCAGGGTCTGGAGGCCAAAGAAAGGAAAGCAGCCTGCAAAAATCCCTGCAGCCAGGCCGCGGCTGCGCTGGCCGGGGGATCCCTCCTGCAGCAGGAGCCATTGCATGCCCTGGCGCAGGCGCATGCCCATGGGCAGCCTGTGCCGGGGTTTCTTATGCTTCTGCTGGGAAAGGGGCAACAGTTGTGACAAGGGAAAGACGAAGGGAAGAACGATCCTGGACGATTCCCAGGGGAATCAGGAGTTCACGTAGGCGGCTCCTTGACGTTGGCGCCTGGGTTTGCCGGAGGAGTGCCCTTGGCGCTTCCACTCATACCTTATGGTCGTTGAGTGTGGCAGTTTTAACCAATGGGTCGATTGTCAGCCGAAATGAGTGCGAACAGTTTGACAGATGCCAAGGCAGATGCGCTCTCGGCTGGGGAGAGTCAATCCCATTGTTCTGGATTCTAATATGTCTATTGGTGTCTATCTGAGAGCAAAAGTCGAGGGACTTATGTACATGAGTGCCAAAGACAAGAAGGCAGGCCAAATCTGCCTTCTCAACCAAGCCTTACAGATCTTAACATGGACGTAGAATAAGGGAACCTCTGAATTGGCCTGCAAAAGCGTGCCATACAGGATTGCGCATGGCCATAGGCGGGCTACGCCAGTCAGCACTGGACGAAGCTGGCCAAAAACGGTCAGAGAACAGGCTCAATCCTTGAGCTTGTGTCTGATTGATCTTACCCAGACACAGGAATCCCATGGGACTCACACCACACCAGCCTCCCCACGCAGTACGTTGGCAAATCCAAGCAGCAGCGCCAGCCGATTCTCCTTCTCGCCAGGCCTCGGTAGCGAGTCTTAAGTATACCAAAACATCTGCTTCACATAGCAGAACAGGTATTCCACCTTGCCCCTCACACTGGACGTGCATGCTTCCATCAGTC